>JBFIDS010000083.1:0-10107 GCA_041603715.1 Paraconexibacter sp.
GACGACGGCGTCGGCCGCGAGGCCCTCGTCGACCGTGCGTGCGAGGAGACCGTCCTCGATGAGCGAGCCGGGGTCCAGGAGCAGGTCGAGCCGCTCGCGCACCGGGAGCTTGCCCTGCGCGGCGATCGCGGCCTTCGCGCGCTCGCTCCCGCCGGCGAGCGCCCGGGCGCTGCGCTGTGCGAGCTCGTCGTGAAGAGGCAGTTCGGTCATCGCGCCTGCCACCGGGGTTCGCGCTTCTCCCGGAAGGCCCGGGGACCCTCCTGGGCGTCCTCGCTGAGGTACACGGGCTCGTAGAGGGCGTCGCCGATCGCGTAGCCCTCCTCGGGAGGCCGGCCGAGCACGCCGTACACGAGCGCCTTGCCCGCGCGCACCGACAGCGGGGCGTTGGCGGCGATGCGGGCGGCGAGCGCGCCCGCCTCCTCGCGCAGCGCCGACGGGGCGACGAGACGGTTGACGAGACCGGCCTCGTAGGCGCGGGCGGCCCCGATCGGCTGTGCGGTCATGAGCATCTCCAGGGCCAGGCGTGGGGGGACGAGGGCGGGCAGCGGTGCGGCCCACGGGGCGCCGCGGCCCCAGCGCGCCTCCGTGATGCCGAACTGCGCGTCCTCGGCGGCGATGCAGAGGTCGCACATCTGGGCGAGCAGGAAGCCCCCGCCGAAGGCACGGCCGTGCACCGCGGCGATCACGGGCTTCGTCACGTGGACGTTGCGCCCGAGGATCGGCACGTAGTCGGGCGGTGGGACACGCAGGCCGTCGGCGACCATCTCCTTGAGGTCGCCGCCCGAGCAGAAGTCCTCGCCCTCGGCGGCGAGCACGGCGACCGCGACCGCGTCGTCGGCCTCCACCTGCTCGAGGGCGGCGCGCAGGCCGTCACGCACGGCGCGGTTGAGAGCGTTGCGGGCCTCGGGGCGATCGAGGATCACCCACGCGACGGCCCCGTCGCGCTCGAAGCGGACGCTCACGAGCCCACCTCCATCCGCGACAGGATCGAGCACATCGACTTGCCCGTCCCGTCGACCCGCAGCGTGCGGGTCGCCCCGCCGCCGAGCGCGTCGTGCAGGACGATCTGGAAGGCCCTCAGCTTCGGCAGCGCGTAGACGACCGCGGTCCCGTGCACGAGGTCCCCCATGTGCTCCTTGATCGCCTCCGGCACGAGCGCTCGCTCGAGCGTCGCGTAGGCCTCGGCGTCCTTCGCGAGCACGACGACGTTCGACACGTCGCCCTTGTCGCCGGAGCGCACGAACGCGAGATCATGAACCCGCACGGGCGATCACCTCCTGGGCGGTCGCGACCGACACGCTCTCGGTGATCGCCGTCCGGGGCACGAGCGTGGGCCACAACCCGATGATCTTGCGCACCGGCGGCGGGTTGGTGAAGACGACGCCGACGGGACCGGCCGTCGCGACGAGGAGAGCGCGGCGCGCGATCTGCGCCTCGGCCCGCGTCGCCGTGCGCACGACCATCCGCAGCTCGACCTCGTTCGGCTCGTACCCGTCCGGCAGCGGCGGCGCCGCGGCGCCCGCCAGCGCGTCGATGCCGACGCGGTCGAAGCGCAGCTCGAGCGGCTCGACCCCGAGGTGGCGCAGCCGCTCGCGCACCATCATCTCGCAGTGGTCGGCCTTCGCCAGCGTCTCGGGCGCGGGGATGTAGGCGCGGCTCTCGGCGACGTAGCCGTCCTCGTAGCCGATCTGCACCTTGAGCGTGTCGGGCCGCGGCCGGGCGCGCATGCCCTTCAGGAGCACGCGATCGACCCCGACCTCCTCGACCTCGACGTCCATGAGGTCGACGACGGCATCCGGCAGCAGGTAGTTGGCCGGGTCGTGCACCTCGTAGAGCAGGTGCTCCTTCACCGTGTACTCGTTGACGATCCCGCCGGACCCGTCGACCTTGGTGATGACGGCGCTGCCGTCGGCGGCGACCTCGGCGATCGGGAAGCCGAGCCTCCACGGGTCCTTCGCGAGCCGCCACTGCGACGACATGCCCCCCGTCGCGAGCGCGCCGCACTCGAGGACGTGGCCGACCGTGAGGGCGGCGCCGATGCGGTCCCAGTGCGCGTCGTCGAACGTCCAGCCGAACTCGTGCATGAGCGGCCCGCAGTAGAGCGCCGAGTCCGACAGGCGTCCGCCGATCACGACGTCGGCGTCGTCGCCGAGCGCGGTGATGACGCTGTCGGCGCCCGTATACGCGTTCGCCGCGACGATGCGGTCGGCGATGCGATCGATGTCCTCCTCGCCCGTGTCGAGGTTCGTGAACTTCCAGCCCTCGGCGCGCAGCGCCTCGATCCGGTCGGTGAACTCGTCGCCGGTGATCGTCGCGATCCGCGTCGACGGGTCGATCTCGGCGGCCACGCGCGCCGCGGCCAGGGCACCCCCCGCCGGGTTCGCGCCACCGCCGTTGGTGATGATCCGCGTGCCGCCCCGCCGTGCGGCCGGGAGCGTCTCGCGGAGGATCTGCTCGAGGTCGGGGATGTGGCCGCGGGAGGGGTCCCGCTGGCGGCTGCGGGCGAGGATCGCCACGGTCAGCTCGGCGAGCAGGTCGAAGCAGCAGTAGGCGACGTCCCCGTGCTCGACGAGCTCCACTGCCGGATCGACCATGTCGCCCCAGAAGCCCGAGCCGGCCCCGATGCGGCACGTCGTCGCGGGCGCGCTCATCCGAGCACCAGCTCGGCCATCGGCCGCACGAGGTGCCGCTCACGGGCATGGATGAGCATCGTCGTGACGAGCGAGGGCCGCCACATCTCGTCGATCTCGTGCTTGATCTTGTCGAGCGGCCCGATGAGCGCGAGCTCCTCGATCATCCTCGTGGGGATCGCGGCCGCCGCCTCGTCCTTGTGGCCTGCGAGGTAGAGGTCCTGGACCTTCGTCGCGACCTCCTCCCACCCCATGCGGCACACAACGTCGAAGTGGAAGTTCGCGCCCTTCGCGCCCATCCCGCCGATGTGGAGCGCGACGCTCGGGCGCAGGTTGTCGGCCGCCTGCTCGACGGTGTCGGCGATGACGACCTGGACCGTCGCCGCGACCTCGAAGTCGTCCCAGGACCGACGCGCGCCGGGGCGGTCGAACCCCTCACCGAGCGCTTTCCGGTAGAGGTCCTCGTGGTAGGGCGAGAAGTACCAGGGCAGCCAGCCGTCGCACAGCTCGGCAGCGAGCGCGATGTTCTTCGGGCCCTCGGCCCCGAGGTAGATCGGGATGTCCGTGCGGACCGGCTTGAGCATCGAGCGGATGGGCTTGCCGTGGCCGGTGCCCCCTGGGTAGGGGAGGTTGTAGTGCTCCCCCTCGAAGGTGACGGGCGCCTCGCGCGCGATGACCTGACGGACGATGTCGATGTACTCGCGGGTCCGCGCGAGCGGCTTGGCGAAGGGCTTCCCGTACCAGCCCTCGACGACCTGCGGCCCCGACACCCCGACGCCGAAGATGAAGCGCCCGCCCGAGAGCGCGTCGAGCGTCATCGCCGCCATCGCGGCGGCGGCCGGCTCGCGCGCGGAGATCTGCACGACCGAGGCGCCGAGCTTGATGCTCTCGGTCGCCGCGCCCCACCACGCGAGCGGGGTGAGCACGTCGGAGCCGTAGCTCTCCGCGGTCCAGAAGGAGTCGTAGCCGAGACCTTCCGCCTCGGCGAGCACCTCGGGCATCCACTCGGGGACGGAGGTGAAGTAGAGGGCGTTGAGCCCGAGCTTGAGATCGGAGGCCATGTCGTCAGGCCCCGGTGAAGGTCGGCGTCTGCTTCGCGGCGAAGGCCGCGACCGCGCCCCGGAAGTCGGCGGTCCCGGAGAGCCGGTTCTGGTGGAAGGCCTCGAGGTTCAGCTGATCGTCGAAGCCCTTGAAGACCGTGCGGTTGAAGCAGTCCTTCATCGCCGCGTAGCTCTGCGTCGGGCCGGCAGCGAGGCGCTCGCCGAGCGCGAGGGCCGCCGGCATGAGGTCCTCGTCGGCGTGGACCTCGTTGGCGAGGCCCCACTCGGCCGCCGTGCGGCCGTCGATGCGCTCGCCGAGCATCGCCATCTGCATCGCGCGGGCCTTGCCGACCATCCACGGCACCGACAGGCTCGACCCGCCGTCCGGCGTGAGGCCGATGTGGACGAACGACAGGCTGAACAGCGCCGACTCCCCCGCGAGGACGAGGTCGCACGCCGTCGCGAGCGACACGCCGACGCCCATGGCCGGGCCGTTCACCGCGGCGACGACGGGAACCGTCAGCTCGCGGACCGCCCGGACGACCCCGTGGTAGGTGTTGAGCTCGGGCTGGAGGTCGGGCGTGCCGTCGGCGCGCTCGTCGAGCCCCGCCTTGAGGTCGAGTCCGGCGCAGAAGCCGCGGCCCTGGCCGGTGATGACCACGGCGCGGACCTCCGGGTCGCGCGCCTCTGTGCCGAGGCAGCGGATGAGCTCCTCCCCCATCGGCAGGATCCACGCGTTGAGCGCGCCGGGGCGGTTCATCGTGAGCACCCCGAGCGCACCTCGACGCTCCCAGGTCACGTGCTCGTAGTCCATGCGTCTCCTCCGTCCTCGGTTCGTCCCGCCGCCGCTGCGACGCGCCGGTGGACCCGGCCGCCGCGCATATTAAATAAATGTTTGATGTAGGTCAAGCGATCTGTCAGGATCGGTCCCGTGACGGTGTCCGGCGCCCCTCCCCTCCCCTCCCTCGGGACCGACCCCACCGGGGCGGACGCGACCCGCGAGCGGCTCCTCGTCGCGACGCACGAGCTCTTCTACTCGCGGCGCTCGACCGTCGCGTCGGTCGCCGAGATCTGCGGGCGGGCCGAGGCGAACGTCGCGATGGTGAAGTACTGCTTCGGCAGCAAGGACGCGCTGCTCGACGCCCTCATCGAGCGCATCACCGCGAGCTTCCAGGACGAACTCGAGCGTCTCGACGGCCTCGGCCTCGGCCCCGAGGAGACGCTGCGTCGCCACGTCGCCGGGATCGTCGGCAACTACGTGCGCTACCCCTACGTCAACCGGCTGCTCAACGAGCGGCTCATGGCCGCCGACGCCGACGCGGCCGCGCGCCTCAGCGAGGTCTTCGCCCGCCCGACGCGCGAGTGGCACCGCCGGCTCCTCGCGCGCGGCGTCGAGCAGGGAGCCTTCCGCGACGGCGTCGACCCCACGTTCTTCTTCTTCTCGATCATGGGCCTCTGCGAGTTCATGTTCCTCGCGACCCCCTGGTTGCAGCACGCCTTCGGCGAGGCCCTCGACGACACGCTCGTCGAGCGCTTCGTGCAGCACACCGCGGACCTCGTGCTCACCGGCCTCGCGCCGGCCTGAGCGCAGCGTCGTCGCCCCGGCGGCCGGGCGGCGCGGCACGCGCGGCGCGACCGGCGGGCCGGCGGACGACGTCCGCCGGACCGCGATATCCGGGGTCGGACGGACGCCGTCACCCCCGCGGGCCGGACGCCGTCCGTCTGTCCACCGTATCCGGGGTCGGACGGACGCCGTCGCCCCCGCGGGCCGGACGCCGTCGCCCCACGAGGCCCCCACCGCGTGGGCGAGGTCGCAGACACGACGGAGCCGGCGCGCAATGATGTCCCGATGCAGCTCGACGTCTGGTCCGACATCGCGTGCCCGTTCTGCTTCATCGGCAAGCGCTCGCTCGAAGGCGCCCTCGCGGTCTTCCCGCACGGCGACGCGGTGGAGGTGCGCTGGCGCAGCTTCCAGCTCGCTCCCGACATGCCCGCGGTCGTCGAGGGGAACGTCTACGAGCAGCTCGCCCGCAAGTACGGCACGACCGAGGAGGAGGCCCGGACGCGATCGGCGAGCGTCGAGCAGCTCGCGGCGCAGTCCGGTCTCGAGATGGACCTCGCGAGTGTCCGTCCCGCGAACACGCGCGACGCCCATCGCCTCATCCAGCTCGCGATCGCGCGCGGCCTCGGCGACGCGATGGTCGAGCGCCTCTTCCGTGCCTACTTCACCGAGGGGGCGACGGTGAGCGACCACGAGACGCTCGTCGCGCTCGGCTCCGACGCCGGGCTCGAGGCCGACGAGGCCCGCGAGGTCCTCGGCGGTGACGCGTTCGCCGCCGAGACGGCCGCCGACCAGCAGCTCGCCGCCGGGATCGGGCTGCAGGCCGTCCCCGCCTTCGTCATCGATCGGCGGTTCGGCCTCACCGGCGCCCAGCCGCCCGAGGTGCTCGTCGAGGGGCTCGAGCGTGCCTACCAGGCCGCGCGCGAGGGGACCGACCCCGGCGCCTGAGCGCCGCCGGCCCGGACCGACGCCCCGTCAGTCGTCCGCCGGCGGGGGCCGGAACACGATCTTGTTCAGCTCCCCGATCGCGCTGCCGCCGAGACGCAGCACGGTCATGAACCCCTCGTCGCCGAGGGCGCCCGCCTCGACGGCGCGCCGCAGCTCGTTGACGGCATCACGGTCCTCCTCGGGCACGTCGTCCTTGGCGACGTCGAGGAAGACGAGATGGCGCGGCCGCCGCGCCTGGGCCGCCGCGACGATGTGGCCGGCGCGGGCAGCGGGATCCATCCCCTCGACGAGGACGACCACCGCCTGATCGGCGCCGAGCCGCTTGGCGACGGCCGCGTCGAGGACCTTCGCGGCGGCGGCCTCCAGCTCCTCGGCGGCGACGCGGCCTTCGAGCAGGGAGCGGACGCGGCCGAGGGACAGCACGGCCCCCTTGTCCTCGATCCGGCGCTCCGAGAATCGCTCCTGGACCTCCGGCGTGCCCCCGACGATGAGGACGAGGCTGCCCGGGGAGTAGCGCTGGCGGTCCGACGGCGCGAGCACGCGGCAGCGCACGGCGACGTTCGGACCACGCGGCGGGGGCGGTGTGCCGTCGCGCCGACGGTCCGACGACCACCCGAGGCGTTCGTCGGCATCGATGCGCACACTGCGCGGTCCGGTCTGCTCAGACATGCACCGATCCTACGCCGCCGGGACGCCGGGGCCCTCCCTGGCCCCGCGTCCCGCGCGCTCTCACCGCTGTCGGGCCGGGATCCGGACCGTCCGCTTCCCCACCGCGACGTCCATGCGGTAGCTGCCCTTCGCGACCCGCGGGGAGATCGCGAGCCGCGTCCCGCGCCGGACGATGCGGCGCACGACCCGCCTGCCCTTCCGGATCCGGACGACGAACCGCGCACGCTGACCGCGGGGACGCTCGACGACGAGGCGGGGGCGCGCCTTGCCGCGGGCCTCGCGCAGCGCGACCGTCGTCGCGCCGATGTCGGCGGTGTGGACACGGACAGCCGAGCGATCGGCCTCGAGGTCCTTCGGGCAGAACGGCGCCTTGATCCAGCGCTTGGCGCTGAACTCCTTCGTCTGGTCGCTCGTGCGCTCCGACTCCGGGTTCGTGCTCAGGCCGTAGGTGAGGAAGGTGCGGACGTCCGGGCAGCCGGGCTTGAGGTCGACGGCCTGCATGAACGAGGAGCCGTGAACGACCTCGGTGTACCCCTTCGCCGGGTTCCACACGGGCGTGATCACGTTGAAGATCCCGCTCCCGCCCGGGCCGCCGTGGATCGGGATCGCCTCCCCGCGCCGCGTCACCGTCTGTCCGCGTCGCAGCGTCGCGTCGAGCGGCAGCCCGGCACCCTCCATGTCGCTCACCGCCTGCTGGAAGGCGAGCTGCACCGTCGGGTTGAGGACGTTGAGACCCGCCGGGGTGTTCACCGCGTCGTTCGCGTCGAAGCCACCCGCGAACGGGCCGAGCGGACCCGGCAGGGGGAGCGGCGCGACACCGGTCAGCCGCGTGACGAACCTCTGCCACAGGACGGCGCCTTTGGAGTCGAGGTCGTTGCGCCGATCCCAGGCCCTCAGGACCTCGCAGGCGGCGGACGAGCATCCGCGGACGAGATCGTCGAGCCAGATCTCTGCGCTGTACACGCGGTTCTGGACGCCGACCTCCATGAGGTTCTCGAGCGTGAAGCCCTTCCCCTCGAGGCCGTCGCTCCCGTCGACGCGCTGCTGGAGCTGCTTGATGCCGATCCGGGTCCGCAGCGACCGCGCGGCGCGCTCGTCGCCGATGATCCGACTGAAGCCCTCCAGCGGCTGCGCCGGGTTCGTCAGCCAGTGCGAGTCGTTCATGTTCGAGACGTGGTCCGTGCGCCGGAGCGTCGGGAGCTTGCCCGGACCGAGGATCCCGGGGACGACCGCGTCACCGTCGGTGCCGGGCAGGCACGCCGCGCGGCTCCCGTCGAGCACCGGCACCCGCTGGACCTGATCGAGCGCGACGCCGAGGACCGTGTTGCACTCGGTGTACTTCGCACGGTCGATGTGCGGGATCGTCCCCACGTCGGCGTAGTAGGCGTTCCCGGCGGTGTCGGCGGCGATCGTGTTGACCCACGGGATCCCGAGGTAGCGCTTGAGGATGCTGTCGACGTCGTCGACCGATTGCGCCTGGTTCATGTCGAAGAAGTGATTGAGCAGACGCCCGAAGTTCTCCGCGTTCGCGTCGTGGATCGCGTACGCCGTCACCGGCGTCCAGGGGAAGACCGGCAGGCCGAGGATCGACGTGAGGATCGGCCCGTGATGCGACGACCACAGCGTGCGGGTGCGCTTCGCGATCTTCCCGTCGGGCGTCTTGACGTCGACGGTGACCTTCTCGGCGGTCATCTGCCGGACGCGGCCGTCCTCGATGTACGAGGTGGGCGACCCCGGCACGAGCGTCAGCTGATAGGGGACGAAGCGCCGCGCGGTGGAGACCGTGTGGCTCCAGGCGACGCCCCGCGTCGTGCCGATCAGGACGATGGGCACGCCGAGGAGCGACCCGCCCGTGACGTCGATGCCCTTCGACGGCACCGTGAGGTGCGCCTGGTAGAAGCGCTCGGAGCCCTGCCAGGGGAAGTGCGGGTTGCCGTAGAGGAGGCCGTTCCCGGAGCGGGACGCGTCGCGACCGATCCCGTAGGCGTTGGACCCGAGACCCCCGAGGCGACGGTCGACCTCGCCGGGCGCGACCGCCCGCGCGGCCTTCAGGGCGGCGTCCGACTCGACCGGGCCGGTGAGCGGCTGCGCGCCGGCGATGCCGTCGATCGCGACGCCGCTCGACGCGAGGAGCGACAGCGAGTAGAAGCGCCGGTACACGTCCATCGCGGTGATCGGCCGGACCCACTCCTTGCCGCGGCACGTCGGGTCCGGGACGCCGTCGCGACCGCCGACCTCGCGCAGCCAGGCGTTCCAGCCGTCGACGTAGCCCTCGATCGCATCGAGGATCTCGGGCTTGGGGCCGACGGGCGGTGGCAGCTTCACGAGCCGCTCGACCGTCCCGCGGTCCTTGATCCGCTGGAAGAAGAGGTCGGAGTTGAGGTTGTTCGCCGTCGAGCCGTTTCCGCGGATCTGGTAGTTGCGGTCGGGCCCGAAGTACCGCGACCGCTCACCGTTCGAGGTCACGTAGGACTCGGCGACGGTGCAGGCGGTGTCCTGCGCGAGGGCCTTCGCGTAGCCGTAGCCGAGCGACGGAAGGTCCTTGGCCTTGATGTGCGGGATCCCGAACTGGGTGCGGGCGACGGTCACGTCGTAGCGCTCGGCGGCCTGCACGGCGGCAGGAACGACGAGGAGCGCGGCCGTGACCCAGGCAGCGGCGTGGCGGAGCATCGCGCCAGGGTAGTTGAACGCGACCGTTCGTGAAGCGGTCGAAGCGGACGCGCACCGTGCACGGCGCATTGCGCCCCGCAACGTCGGGCCGGCCGCGGGGTTGGGAACCCACGTGTTGATCTTCTCCCGCTCCCGCGCGACCGCTGCGCTCGCCGCCGCGGCGTCCGCCGTCGTCGTGCTCCCCGCCCTGCCTGCCACCGCCGGCGCGCAGGCCGCCTGTCCGGGTGCCGTGGCGCCGTGCCCCTACCTCGCAGCCGGCGAGATCGGCGAACGCTCCGGGGGCGTCCTGCGCTTTCCGCAGGCGATCGCCATCGGGCCCGACGGCGTCGTCTACGTCGGCGACCAGCACTCCCGCGTCGTGCACACCTTCGCCGCGGACGGGACCTTCCTGCGCGAGATCGGCGTCCCCGGCACGCGGCCCGGCGAGCTGTCCTCGGTCGGCGCGCTCGCCGTCGCGCCCGACAGCACGCTGTTCGTCGCCGACGGGCGCAACCGCATCGACCGCTTCGACGCGAGCGGACGGCTGCTGCGGTCCTTCGGACGCGCGGGGACCGGGGTCGGGCAGTTCCGCTTCGGCGCCGGCGGCGGC
>JBFIDS010000084.1:0-10100 GCA_041603715.1 Paraconexibacter sp.
GCCGCCGAACAGCCGCGCGAGGCCGTCGGCGAGGACCGCGTGGTCGACGCCCGCGACCGGCTCGGCGGCGAACTCCGCGAGGTCCTCGGCGATCCGGCGCTCCTCGCGCCAGTAGCGGTCGAGGTAGAGCCGGCCGTCGACGAGCCGCAACGGCCGGGGGTCGTCGCGGTCGGTCGGCGCGGGGTCGTCGCCGTCCGCCACCGCCGGGCTCGCCCGGACCGCGTCGAGCCAGGGCCCGGCCTCCGGCCACGGGAGGGCGGCGAGGTCGATGGGCTGCTCGGTCTCCACCGCGGCCGTCCCCGCGATCGTCGCGAGGTCGACGTAGACGTGACCCATCCGGGGACCCCGGACCGCGAGCGCCGCGGCGAGCAGCACGCGCTCGTCGGTCTCCCCCACGATCGCGCCGAGGCGCGCCGCGACGTGGACGTCGGCGGCGGCGAGGACGCCCGCGACGTTGAACGCGCCGAGCAGGTCGGGAGCCCGCCGCGCGATCCGCGCGTCGAACGGGTCGAGGACGGGCGTGCCGGCATCGGCGGGCGTGCCGGCCAGGCTGCGCAGGTCGGTCATGCGCCCTCCCGCCGGCCGAGCAGGTCCACGGGGTCGCACGTGCCGGTCACCGCGCGTCCCCCCGGTCGAGCAGATCGGAGAGCGCGACGACGAGCGCGCCCGGCGGGCGCCACGCGAAGACGCCGTAGGGCGCGCCGTGCTCGTCGCAGGCCGTCCCGGGCCCGTGCATCCCGCGCACGAAGAGGTAGAAGACGCCGAGCAGGTCCGTCCCCGGATCGTGGTCGGGCACCCGCCAGCGCAGGTAGCGGTGCAGCGCGACCGTGTAGAGGAGCCCCTGGAGCATGTAGTGGGAGCGGGACATCTCCTCGCGCACGAGGGCGGGGTGATGGTCGGCGACGACGAGGGGACGCGTCGGGTCGCCGAGCCGGTTCGTCTTGTAGTCAGCGATCCCGTAGCGCGGCCGCGCACCGTCCGCGGGCACGACCCGGAAGGCGAGGTCGATCGACCCGGTGAGGAACCCCCGCAACGCCGGTCGCAGCCCCTCGTCCCCGGCGAGCCGGGCCGCGTAGGCGCGCAGCGGGTCGCTCTGCGGCAGGTGCTCGGTGAGCACCGCCGCGATCGCCGCCGGGGAGATCGCACCGGCCGGGCGTTCGCCGCCCGCGAGCGGCAGCTCGAACTCCAGCTCGTCGAGCCGGTCGGCGCGCGACAGGGTGCGCAGCGTGAGCCCGTCGGCGAGTGGTCCCAGCGGCGTCTCGATCGCCGCGCACAGCCCGGCGACCGCGGTCTCGACGTCCCCGATCTCCACGCGTCGCCGGGCGCGCGCGTGCAGCACGTGACCGCGCACCTCCTCGGCGAGATCGCCGGCCGCGAAGTCGACCGCCTCGAAGACGTCGTGCACGAGGGTGCCGACGTTCACGCCGCCGGGCATGTCCGCGAGGAGGGCGGGGGTGGTGAGCGGGTCGGGGTCGGCGGGCTCGGCCTCGGCGGGCTCGGCGTCGGCGCGCGCGGTGTCGGCCGCCGGCCCGCCGTCCGGCGACTCCACGTCCTCCGCCGCGCCGGGCTCGTCGTCGACCATGCGCCCCTCGGGCTCGCTCGCCACGCGCGGGGAGTCGTGCGCCGCGCCGGCCGTGATGTCCGAGTACGACGTGCGACGCCACACGAGGTCGATGCGCCGGTCGAACCGCGCCGCCTCCAGCTCGGGCAGCTCGACGAGCGGGTCGCTCCAGTCCATTGCGAGCGCGTCGCGGCGGGCCGACTCGACCGCGACGGTCCCGTCGGGCGCCGCCGCGCCGAGCCGCTCGAAGGTCTCCGTCGCGTCCTGGTCGGTGGGGACGACGCTGCCACCGACCGGGATCGTGCCGTCCTCCTGCCGGGAGAAGACGAGCCGGCCCAGCGGCGAGTCCCGCGCACCGTAGGACCCCGCCCACCAGATCACCGCCTGGTGCTGGGCGCGGGTGAGCGCAACGTAGGCGAGGCGCAGGTCCTCCCCGCGCAGCTCGGCCCGGTTGCGCTCCTGGCTGCGCGCGAACCCCGCGCCCTCCAGGCCGACGTCGAGCGTACGGCGGTCCCCGTTGTCCGGGTCGTGGAAGAAGACGGGCTCCGGCGTGTCCGGGATCCACGACGGGTCCCACAGGTACGGGTAGTAGACGATCGGGAACTCGAGGCCCTTCGAGCGGTGGATCGTGAGGACCTGCACGGCCGCCGCGTCGGACTCGAGCCGGCGGCTGCGCTCCTCGTCGACCTCGCGCTCGGCCTCCGCGATGCGACGCCGCAGCCACGCGGTCAGCGCGGCCGCACCGAGCTGCTCGCGGCTCGCCGCCGCGTGCAGGAGCTGGCCGATGTGGCGCAGGTCCGTGAGGGACCGCTCGCCGTCGACCACACCGAGGACACGCTCGGGCAGGCGCTCGGTGCGCGTGATCTCCTCGAGGACGGAGGCGACGCCGCGGGTGCGCAGCACCGTCGCCCAGGCGTGCAGCCGGCGATGGACGTCCTCCCACTCCGCGTCCCCCGCCGCGGCCACCCGGGCCGCCGCCCAGCCGAGGAACGGCGTGAGCGCGACGGACCGCCCCCGCGGCGTCGAGGCCGGACGCTCGATCGCCTCGAGCAGCCGCAGCCAGTCGCGGGCCGCATCGGTGGCGAACACGCTGCCGGCACCCGCGAGCACCGCGGGAACGCCCATGGCGGCGAGCTCGTCCCGCACGAGCGTCGCGTCGCGGTTGCGCCGTACGAGCACCGCGAGGTCCGCGGGCCGCACGACCCGCGTGCCGCACGCGCTGCCGTCGTCGGCCCGCGACTCGATCCATGCGCCCGACCCGAGGAGCTGCGCGACGTCGGCCGCGACGTCCGTCGCGATGAACTCGCGGGCCTCCTGCGTCTTCGCATAGCCGCCCTTCGTCGTGCCGATCGCGGGCTCCCCGCGGTCCACGACGCGCACGCGCACGTGCGCGGCGCGCGGCGCCCCGGTGAGCCGCGGCGCCTGGTTGGCGATGGTCGCGCGGACCGGCCGGTAGATGATGCCGGGATGCCCGAGCTGGGCCCCGGCGAACAGCGCGTCGTAGCCGTCGATGAGCCCCTGGTCGCTGCGCCAGTTCGTGTCGAGCGTGCGGCGCGTGCCGGCCGCCCCGACGGCCTCGAGGTAGGCGTACACGTCGGCGCCGCGGAAGGCGTAGATCGCCTGCTTCGGATCGCCGATGAGCACGAGTGTCCCGCCCGCGTGGCCGAACGCGGTGCGCATGATCTCCCACTGCAGCGGGTCCGTGTCCTGGAACTCGTCGACGAGCACGACGCGGTAGCGATCACGCAGCCGCCGGGCGACCGCCGCGCCGCCGGCGGGATCGACGAGCGACGTGTGCAGCCGCGTGAGCAGGTCGTCGTACGTCATGATCTGCGCGTCGCGCTTGCGGCGCTCGAGCTCCTCGCGCGCGACCTCCGCCAGGCGCAGCCGCCGGGCGGCGAGCGACCCCGGCACGGCGTCGTCGGGCACGAGATGGGCGGCGGGGTTGACGATCGCCGCCCGCGCGATCGCGCGCGCGGTGTCGCGGCCGAGGAACGGCGGTTGCGCGATGAACGCTCGTGCGTAGAGGTCGTCGACGACCTCGTCGACGAGGTCGCTCACGTCCTCGGTGAACGTGCAGTCGGGCGCGATGTCCCCGGCGAAGCCGAGGCTCGACAGCGCCTCGAGGCAGAAGCCGTGGGTCGTCGTGATCGGCGCGGCATCGAAGTCGGTCACCGCGCGCGCCATCCGCGCGTGGCGCTTCTCGATCTCCTGCGCGGTGCCCGTCGCGAGCAGCACGCCGACCCGGTCCCGGTCCTCGACCGGCGGGGCGATGCCCTCGCGCGCGGCGTCGAGGATGCGCTCGGCGCTGAGCAGGCGCTCACGGACGCGCTCGCGCAGCTCGCCGGTCGCCATCCGCGTGAACGTGACGACGAGCATGCGGTCCAGTGGGACGCCCTCGGCGACGTACCGCGCGGTGAGCGCGGCGATCGTGAACGTCTTGCCGGTACCCGCGCTCGCCTCGAGGACGGCGACCCCGCGGGGCAGCGGGCCCTCGACGTCGAAGGGCTGCGCGTCGGTCGTCGGGCTCATCGGTCCACGACCGTCTCGCTGTTGAGCAGCGGCGTCCACAGGCGCAGTGCCCAGCGGCCGAAGCGCGACGGCTGCTGCGCGTCCCAGCCGTCCCCCTTTTCGTCGTCGCGCGGACCGCTGAGGACGAGGTTCTCGAACGGGTGCACGCGGCCGTAGAGCAGGCGGTGCTCGGGGTCCTTGTCCTCGCGGTCGAAGTTGTACGTCGACGTCCACGCCGAGGACGCGGGGCGCATCGGCGCAAAGCCGCGGTGCACGGCCTGGGCGTAGGCGGCGGAGGTCGCGCAGACGAGCGGGGCGGGTTCGCGCAGGCCGCGGTCCATGAGGTCGACGAGGTCGCCCAGCAGAGAGCGTGCGAGGGCCGCGGGGTTGGTGCCGTCGGGTCCGGTGAGCGGGTCGATGCGCGCGCAGGAGATCGTCGCCTCGCGGCCGGCACCGAACCGGGCACGGCCGAGCGTGGCGGCGGAGATCGGCCGGCCGGGACGCGCCGCGGTGAGCGCGAGGAAGCGGACCCACGCGGCGAGGCGGTGCTTCGGGCCCAGCCGCGAGTAGAGCACGAGCTCGAGCGTGTCCCCCCGCGCCCCGGGGACCGTCCCGCTGAGGAGCCGTCCGTCCGGGAGGGTGACGCGGACGTCGAGCGACGTGCGCCGGCCCGCCTGGAGATCGAGGAGCTGCGCCGCCGCGGCCGCGACCGACTCGACGTTGCGTCCCAGGTCCGCGACGACCTTCGTCGACATCGCGCCGGGCGGCAGGACGCCGCGCGCGCGCTCGGCGGCGAGGGCCTCCTCGAGCGTGCGCCCGGCGAGGCGCGCCCGGAGGATCCGGTCGCCGATGGCCCACTGCTCGAGATGGTCGAGGTCGATGGGCAGGCCGTCGTGGACCTCGTCGTCGCGCTCGCTCAGGCTGACCCCGAGCCGACGGCGCAGGAACGCGCGCGCGGGGTGCTCGACGAAGCGCACGAGGTCGTCGAGCTCCACGACCGTGTCGGGCAGGGGGTCGAGCGGCTGCGGCAGGAAGCGCGGCCTGGCGTGGCGATCCTCGGCGAGCGCGCGGGCACCGGCGAGCGTCACGGAGTCGAAGCCGAACGACTGGTCGGGCGTGAGGCGGCCGGGGGTGAAGTTGCGGGGGTCGAACGGCTGCAGCGGGTGGCGGACGGTGATGCGCTCGCGGGCAGGGGTGCCGTCGGCGGTCCGCACGGTGCGGTCGATCGCGTCGAGCAGCTCACCGACCGGCACCGCGGGGGGACAGGGGGTGTTCGTGCGCTCGTCGTTGCCCGTCGTCGTGATGACGAGCCGGTCGCCCGCGGCGAGCAGCGCGTCGAGCAGCATCTGACGGTCCTCCCCGCGGCCCTCGTGGTCGCCGACGTGCGGGTCGGCGGTAATGAGGTCGTCGCCGTCGCGCGGGCTCTTGCGCGGGAAGCAGTCGTCGTCGAGGCCGAGGAGGCACACGACCCGATGCGGGATCGAGCGCATCGGCTGCAGCGTGCAGACGGTGAGGTGACCGGTGCGGAAGTTCGCGCGCGTCGGCCGGCCGGCGAGCGCGTCGTCGAGGAGCGCGCGGACCTCGCCGACGTCGAGCAGGGGGTCGGCGGTGGCATCACCTGGGGCGTCGCCGCCGGCGTCCACGGCGCCCCCGTCCCGCCCTGCGACCGCGAGTGTCGATGAGCCCCCGTTTTCCGGGGGTGGATCGACGGTCAGCGGCCGCGCGGGGGCCGCGTCCTGCGCGAGGTCGGCGAGCAGGCGGTCGAGCGCCGCGCGCTGCCACTCGTCCCGCGGGCCCGTGGCGGTGAGAAGGTCCGCCGCGGTCGCGAGCTCCGTCGCCCAGCCGGCGATCGTGCGAGGCTCCTGGAAGCGGGTGACGGTCTCGTCGAGGCGGTCGATCAGCTCCGCGATCCGGCCGGCGAGGTCGATCGCACCGCTCTCCACGTCGTCGAGCGGGAGGACGCCGGCCACGAGGCGCTGCTCGTCCTCGGTCATCGTCACGCCGACGAGCACGCGGTCGAGGCCCGCGCGCCAGGTGTTCTCGGCGAGTCCGTCGAGGCGGAACGGCGCGCGGTGCGCCGCGTCGAGCCCCCAGCGCGTGCCCGTCCCGGCGATCCAGTCCTCCAGGCGGGCGAGGTCGTCGTCGTCGAGACCGAAGCGCCGACGGACGGGGGAGCGGTCCACGAGGTCGAGGACCTGCGAGGCGGTCATCCGCTCCGTCGCGAGTTCGAGCAGGCGCCCGACGACCCCGAGCACCGGGGTCGTCTGGCGCAGCGCCCGGTCGGCGAGGCGCACGCGCAGGTCGGGCGGCGCGTCCGGATCGTCGGTGGGCTCCGTGCCCGCGGCCCCGAACGTCGCCTGGATGAGCGGCGCGAAGGCCTCGATGTCCGGGCACATCACGATGACGTCGCGAGGCTCGAGCGTCGGGTCCTCGCGCAGCGCGTGGAGGATCGCGTCGCGCAGGACCTCGACCTGACGCGCACGCCCGTGACAGGCGTGGAGCTCGACGGATCGGTCGGCGGGGTGCAGGAGGGCGCGCTCGTCGCGCGCGCCGTCCTCACCCCGCGGCGGACCGGGGGGCGCGACGTCGGCACGGACGTCGGCCTGGAGGCGCTGCAGGAGGTTCACCGCAGAGGCCCCGTCCGCGCCTCCGGCGTCATCCGCGGACTGCACGACGATCCCGCCGTCCTCGCCGGCGCCGAGGACGACCTGCAGCTCGCGTGCGTCCCGGCCCCAGGAGGAGAGGATGCGGTTGCGCGCGAGGCCCGCGGTGGGATCGGCCGCGCGGCGGACCGGCGCCGGAGCGGTCCGGCCCGCGCTGACGAGGTGCTCGGCGACCGCGTTCCACAGCGCCGGGGACGGGTGCAGGAGGAACAGGTGGACATCGAGGCGGGTCGAGAGCGCGCGGAGGATCGCGAGGTGCGCCGGCGGCAGGCGGGTGAGGCCGAAGAGCGACAGGCGCGGCGGCAGGTCCAGCGCGAGAGGGGACGCCGCGTCGCAGATCGTGGCGACGGCGGTGTCGAGGCGCTCGGCGGGGTCCGGGGCATCGATGCGCGTGCGCAGCCGCCGCCACAGCTCGGCCTGCCACGCGGCCTCGGGGTGCAGCGCGGCGCCCGAGCCGTCGACGTCCTCCCCCTTCGCCCACGCGTGCAGCATCGCGGGACGGTGCAGCGCGTAGCGGTCGTAGAGCCCGGCGAGGTGGCGCACGGCGACGAGACGGCGGGGAGCCTCGTGCGCGGGCAGGTCGTCGTCGGCGGCGATGCCGGCGCTGTCGCGCAGGTGGTCGCGCAGGATCGCGAGCCACGGCTCCCCCAGGTGCGCGTCGACGGTCTCGAGCAGCTCCCAGGTCATTCGCGCGCGTGACCACGGGTCCGCGTCGCGGTCGACGCCCGTGGCCGCGGCGGTCGCCGCGTCGACGATCTCGCGCGGGGACGGGAAGGAGACGTTGGCCACGATGCCGTCGCTGCGGGCGGATGCCGTGGGGTCGTCCGTCCGCGTCACCCCCAGGCGCGTCGCGAGCGTCTGGGTGAGCCACCGCTCGACCCCGCGGGTGGGGACGGCGACCACCTCGCGCGCGAACGGATCGCTCGCGGGGACGGCGAGCAGGTCGCCGAGGTGAGCGACGAGAGCACAGGCGTGAGGTTCGGGATGGATGCGGAGCACGGGCGGGGGCGCATCGTCGCGCAACGCGTGGTCGCACGCCCGGACCGTCGCCTGACACGCGGCGATCCGGGAGACGGACACGGCGCGCCCCCGGCGGACGACCTGGCGCGTACTGCGCGCGTGGACCGGCGCGGGATGGGTAGGGTGCGGGAATGGTCGTCCTCTGTGCCCCACGCCCGGTGTCCCCGGCGTGGCGTGGAACGGAGCTTTGAGCACCGCGGCCCCCCTTACCCGGAGGATCCTCGCGGTCGGTTTCCTGGTCGTCGTTTTCGTCGTCGTCGCGGTCGCCCTGCTGCGCGGCGCGGGGGACTACGTCGTGAGCGCGCGTTTCATCAACGCCGGACAGCTCGTGGAGGGCAATCTCGTCACGGTCGCGGGCGAGCCCGTGGGAACGGTGAAGGCGATCGAGCTGAGCCCCGACGGCCGCGCGGACGTCGAGTTCGACGTCGACGAGCCGTTCTCACCGCTGCGGACCGGCACCCGCGCCGTGATCCGCAAGAGCTCGCTGTCGAGCGCGGCGGGCGACTACATCGCCCTGCAGCTCGGTCCGGCCGAGGGCGAGGACATCCCTGACGAAGGGACGATCCCGGGTATCGCGACGACCTCGGACGTCCCGCTCGACGCGGTGATCAACACCTTCGACCCCGCCGCCCGAGTCGCCGTGTCGGACACCATCCGCTTCCTGCGTAACACGACCCGCGGCAACGAGGACCGCGCCAACGCCGCGCTGCAGTACCTCAACCCGGCGCTCTCCGCCTCGAGTCGACTCTTCAGGGAGCTCGACCGCAACCGCCCCGACCTCGAGCGCTTCATCGACGCCAACGCGAAGCTCACGACGGACCTCAGCTCGCAGGACGACGCCCTCGCCGGGCTCGTCGCGAACCTCTCCACCACGATGCGCGCAATCGCCTCCGAGCGTGGGAGCCTCGACCGGGCGATCGGCTCGCTCCCGGGCTTCCTGCGCCGCGCGAACACGACGTTCGCCGGCCTGCGCTCGACTCTCGACGACGTCGACCCGCTCGTCGACGCCGCGCGCCCCGTCGTCGGCAGCCGCCTGCGACCTCTCTTCGCTCAGCTCCGGCCGCTCGCCCGCGACATCCGCCCGACCGCCCGCGACCTGTCCCTCACGATCCGGCGTCCCGGGGCGGACAACGACCTCGTCGAGCTGCTCCGCGCGCAGCCCGCCATCGACGCCATCGCGAACCGCACCGCGCGCCGCGCGGGCGCGGATCGCCCGGGAGCCTTCCCTGCGATGCAGGCCGCCGCGAAGGGCGCGACGCCCCAGTTCGCGTTCGCGCGGCCCTACTCGCCCGAGCTCGTGGGCTGGTTCGACGACTTCAGCTCGAGCGGAGCCTACGACGCGCTCGGCGGCTTCTCCCGCGCGGGCCTCGCCCTCAACCAGTTCACCTTCCTGCCGGCGCTGAACGCGATCCTCCCCGTGCCCCCGGAGCTGCGGGACGCGCTCGAGGCCGGCACGCTGAAGACCGGGCTCAACAACCGCTGCCCGGGATCGCTCGAGCGGCCGGCGGACGACGGCTCCAACCCGTTCCTCCCGACGAGCGACTTCAACTGCAATCCCCTCCACGTCCCGTTCGGACGATGAAACGCGCCGTCGCCATCGCCGTCGCCCTGCTCGCCGTCGTCGCGCTCGCCTACACGGCGACGCCCGAGAGCGGGCCCCCCGACGGATTCGACGTCGTCCTCGACAACGCCTTCGGACTGACCACGGGCGCGGACGTCCGCGTCGCCGGCGTGACCGTCGGCAGCGTCGGAGACATCACGGTCGACTCGCGGACCGCAAGCGCCATCGTGCGCGCCGACATCGAGCGCCCCGAGTTCGGCGGGATGCGCACCGACGCGTTCTGCGCGGTCGAGCCGCAGTCGCTCATCGGCGAGTACTTCCTCAACTGCGACCCGGGCACGGCGCAGGAGCGACTGCCGAACCGCGGCACCGTGCCGATCGAGCAGACGGCCGGGACGATCCCGCCCGACCTCGTCACGAACATCCTGCGGCGGCCCTACCGCGAGCGGCTGGGGATCCTGCTCGCCGAGCTCGGCGCGGGTTTCGCCGCCCGGGGCGGCGACGTGAACGAGACGATCGGTCGGGCGATCCCTGCGCTGCGGGAGACCGACCGCGTGCTCGCCATCCTCAGCGAGGAGCGTCAGCGCCTGCGCACCCTCACCCGCGACTCCGCGCGCACCCTGTCCGCGCTGGATGCGGGGCGCGACGACGTCGCGCGGTTCGTCACCGCGGCGGGTGACGCCGCCACCGCGTCCGCGAACCGCGACGACGAGCTCGCGGGCACGATCCGACGGCTCCCGCGGTTCCTGCGGGAGCTGCGCACGACCCTCGCGGCGCTCGACGA
>JBFIDS010000085.1:0-10091 GCA_041603715.1 Paraconexibacter sp.
CAGCCGGTCGAGGAAGCGGTGGATGAGGCCCGGGTGCCCGTGACCCCCGCGCTGCGCGCACGGCTCGTGACCGCTCATGAGTCGAACTCCTCGTCGATGACGCGGATGGCCCGCGGGGTGCCGCGAACGAAGTCGAGGCTGGAGATGAGCTTGACCGCCGCGTAGAAACGCGACTCGAGGATCGGATGGACGACCATGACGAGCCGGGCGTTGCCGCCGAGGCCCTGCTGGACGACGCTCTTGATCGACGCGCCCTGCAGTCCGAGCAGCTGGGCGATCTGGGCGAGCACACCGGGGCGGTCCTCGACTTCGAGGTGGACGTAGAACGCCGCCTCCGCGTCGTGGACGATCTCCAGGCTCTGGGTCGTCTCCGGCGTCGACGCCGGAGGGATCATCGCGCTCACGACGTCGCCGAGGACGGCACTCGCCGTCTGCGGGCCACCGGCGCCCGGGCCCGACATCGTGATCTCCGTGATCGCCTCGGACTCCACGGTCACCGCGTTGAACGGGCCGCCCACTGACGCGAGCGGGTGACCGCCGTACAGGAACGCGGGGTGGACGCGGACCGAGAGACCGTCCCCCACCCGCTCCGCGGTCCCGATGAGCTTGAGCGAGAGCCCGAGATCCCGGGCGTAGGCCATGTCCTCGCTCGTGAGGTGCTCGATGCCCTCGTAGCGCACGTCGTCGAGATGGACGGGCGTGTCGAACGCGAGCCGCGCGAGGATCGCCATCTTCGCCGCGGCGTCCTTGCCGGTCACGTCGTCGGTGGGGTCGGCCTCGGCGTACCCGAGCCGCTGGGCCTCGGCGAGGGCGTCGGCGTAGGACGCCCCGGTCGCCGCCATCTGGCTGAGGATGAAGTTCGTCGTGCCGTTGACGATCCCGTGCAGGCGGTCGACGTGCGCGGCGGCGAGGGACTCCTGCAGCACGCGGATGACGGGGACGACGCCGGCCACCGCCGCCTCGAAGCGCAGCTGCACCCCGCGCTCGCGGGCGACGGCCCACAGCTCCTCCCCGTGGTGGGCGAGCAGCTGCTTGTTCGCGGTGACGACGTGCTTGCCGTCGCGCATCGCGCGCAACACGTACTCACGGGCCGGTTCGAGGCCGCCCATCAGCTCGACGACGAGGTCGCAGCCGTCGAGGATCTCGTCGATGTCGCCCCGCGAGCGGGTGAGGACGCCGGTGATCTCGGGGCGCATCCCGGTGACCGCGGCGACGTGGTCGGCGCGGTCCGGGAGCAGGGCGGCGAAGGCGCCGCCGACGGTTCCGTGACCGAGCAGGCCGATCCGGAAGGGGGTCGCCGCCGGAACGGGCGGCGCGGAGGGGTCAGACGTCACGGGCGAAGAGGTCCTCGTAGGTCTCGCGGCGCACGACCACGGTCGCAACGCCGTCCTTGACGAACACGACCGGCGGTCGCAGCGCGCCGTTGTAGTTGTTCGCCATCGCGTGGCCGTACGCGCCGGTCGCGGGGGTGACGACGACGTCGCCCACCCGCGGGTCGGCGAGGTCGGCGTCCGCGACGACGACGTCGCTGCTCTCGCAGTGCTTGCCGGTGATCCGGCACGGCGTGCCGGTCCCGATCCGATCGGCGATGAGCGCCTCGTAGCGGGCGCCGTAGAGCATCGGGCGCAGGTTGTCGGACATCCCGCCGTCGACGGCGACCCACGTCGAGACGTTGTGCTTGATGGTCTCGACCGTGTAGAGCGTCACGCCGGCGTTCGCGACGAGCGCGCGGCCCGGCTCGTCGGCGATGCGACGGCCCGGCCCGATGAGATCGTTCACGGCTCGGACCTTCGCTTCGACGTAGTCCTCGATCGTCGGCGGGCGCTGATCGGCCGTGTAGGCGACGCCGAGCCCGCCGCCGAGGTTGTAGGTCCGGAAGGTCCCCAGGTCCGCCACGGCCGCGACCGCGGCCCGGTAGGGCTCGAGCTCGAGCAGCTGCGACCCGATGTGGAGATGGATTCCGTCGAGCTCGAGGTGCGGGCTCGCCTCGGCACGCGAGATCGCCTCCGCCGCGGCGCCGAGAGACAGGCCGAACTTCGAATCGGCCTGCCCGGTGGAGATACCCGCGTGCGTGTCGCCGCGGACGTCCGGCGTCACGCGGACGAGCACGGTCTGGGCCCCGCGGCCGTCCCGGGAGGCGACGTCCTGGATCCGGGCGAGGTCGTCGAGGGAGTCGATGACGAACTTGCCGACACCGCTCTCCCGCGCGAAGCGCAGCTCGTCCTCGCTCTTCGCGTTGCCGTGCAGCGTGATCCGCTGCGGGGCGAACCCGCCGCGCAGCGCGAGAGCGAGCTCCCCCCCACCCGCGACGTCGCAGCCGATGCCCTCGGCGGCGAGGAGCCGGTAGACCGCCGTGCACGGGAACGCCTTGGACGCGAACGAGACCTCGAAGTCGTCGCAGCGGGCCCGGAACGCCTCGACGAAGGCGCGGGCGCGGGCCGTCACGTCGTCGACGACGACGATGTACGCGGGGGTCCCGAACTCACGCGCGAGCTCGACCGCGTCGCAGCCGCCGAGCACGAGGTGGCCGCGCTCGTCCACGACGGTGCCGAGCGGCCACACGTGGGAGAGCTGTTGCGCCGCGGCCATGGGCGGCGGATGATGCCACGCGATGCGCATCGTCACCGTGTCCCCACCCGAGGACGAGGGCACCACCGACGGGCTGCGCTGGACGTTCTTCGCGCCGGAGTCCGAGCCCAGGGGCGCCGTCCTCGTGCTCCACGGCGCGGACTCGTCGATGATCTCCCACCAGGACTACGCCCGCGCGTGCCGGACCGTCGGGTTCGCCGCGCTGTGCGCGGACCTGCGCGGACACGGTGCGAGCAACGGCCCGATGGACGGCCGGTTCGTCGAGGACGTCGTCACGCTCGCAGGCGTGCTGCGCGAGCACGCCGGCCCCGTGCCGCTCGCGCTGCGGGGCTCGAGCATGGGCGGGTACCTCGCGCTCGTCGCGGCGGCGCCGACCGCGGCGCGCGCCGTCGTCGCGATCTGCCCGGCGAGCGCGGAGGGCCTGCGACGCGGGCTGCGCACCGGCCGCTTCTCGTTCGCCGCCGACAGCGAGGCGATCGAGCCGGTGCTCGACGCGTCCTCCCTCGCCGAGGCGGCGGCGGCGCTCGGGCCGCGGCTCATGCTCCTCCACGCCGAGGGCGACGAGCAGGTGCCCATCGCCCACTCGCGCGAGCTCCACGCCGCGGCGCCGGGATCGAAGCTCGTCGCGGTCCCCGGCGGGCACCACCGCTCGATCCAGCACGACGCCGAGCTGCAGGGTCACTCGCTGCGGTTCCTCGCGCGCGCCTTCCGCGCCGACGTGACCCCGCCGGAGCGGCCCACCGGCGGGTGAATGTGGATCCGGGGGGCCGAGAGCCCCTCAGATCCACATCGACGACCGCTCAGGCCGTCGCGGGACGCGGTGCGCCCGCGCGGCCCGCCCCGGCGGGCGCCCGCGGGTCGCGCAGGCCGCCGCCGCGCGAGATGACGATGAGCCACACGAGGCCCGCGAGCGCCATCACGGCGGCCTCGATCTGGGCGGTCGTGAGCCCGACGAGCACCGAGTCGTTGCGACGGATGAACTCGACGAGGAAACGCTCGAGCCCGCTGACGAAGAGGTAGAGGGCGAAGACGACGCCGGGGCGCACGGTGTCGCGGATCCGCCACAGCCCCCAGGCGGCGGTACCCATCGCGAGCGTCTCGTAGATCGGCGTGGGGTGCACGTCGTCGGTCGTCGGGACGACACCGTCGGGGTACGGCATCCCCCAGGGCAGCGACGTCGCCTGACCGTAGTCGCCGTCCCCGGAGACCTGACAGCCGACGCGACCGATCGCGTAGCCGAGGGCGAGGGCGGGCGCGGCCATGTCGAGTAGCCGGAGGCTCAGCTCGCCGCGGCGCCACGCCCACGCGATCACGGCGATCGCGCCGCCGATCGCGCCGCCGTACCAGACGAGCCCCGACCCGCCGAAGAGGGATCCGAGGACGTCGTCGGACACCTCCCCCGGGTTGTGTGCGATCCACGCGAGCCGCGCGCCGACGAGGCCGCCGATCAAGGCCGCGAAGACGATCTCGTAGGCGTAGTCGGGCGACTTCCCCAGTTCCTTCAGCCGCCGCGTCAGCACGGCGCCGGCGGCGAGGAACCCGAGCGCGAACATGAGTCCGAACGTCTTGACGGGAAGTCCGAACAGGTCGATCTCGGGCTGCACCGCCTGGAGGATACGGGCCGGGACGTCTCGCTACAGGTAGCCCATCGGGTTCACGGGGTTCCCGTTGATCCGGACCTCGAAGTGGAGGTGCGGGCCCGTGGAGTTCCCGGTGTTCCCGACGCGGCCGATGACCTGACCGCGCTTCACTCCCGCGCCCATCGAGGTCGCGTACGAGGACTGGTGGGCGTAGCACGTCGACATCGCGCTCGTGTGCTGGATGCACGTGTAGTTGCCGTAGCCGCCCGTGAAGCCGAGCAGGACGACGCGGCCCGAGTCGGCCGCGACGATCGGCGTGCCCGTCGGCGCCGCGATGTCGATCCCCGCGTGCAGCCGGCCCCACCGCGGTCCGAACGGACTCGTGAACGCGCCCTGGGTCGGCATCGTGAGGGACCCGCCGGACCCCTTGAAGGTGCCGCTCGGCGTGGGGTTCGACGGGCGCGCGAGCGCCGCCTGGACCTTCGTCTGCTCCTTCTCGAGCCCCGCGAGGTGGCTCTCGAGCTCCTTGCGCTCGCCGCGCACCTTGTCGAGCGCGTTCGCCTTGCCCGAGCGCGTCTGGTCGAACCCGACCCGGGTGTCGATGAGGCCCTGCTTGATGTCGGAGATCTCGTCGCGCTGCTCCTGGATGCGCTCCGTGACGGTCTTCTGCCGACGCTCGAGGCGGTCGAGCTTCTTCTCCGTCGCGGTCGCGTCCTCCTTCGCCTCGCGGACGATCGTGAGGACCTTCGAGTCCTGCTCGCCGATCCGCGCGAGGAAGTCGCCGCGCTCGACGAGGTCGGCGAAGCCGCGTGAGTTGAGCACGACGGTGACGAGGTCGGGCGTGTCGGCCTTGTACAGCTCGACGAGACGACGCGAGAGGATGCCGCGGGCTTCCTTGAGCCGGACCCGCAGGCGCGCGAGCCGCCGGCGCTCGGAGCGCAGGTCGTCCTGGATGCGCTGGAGCTCGGCGCGCTTGGCGTCGAGCTCGCCCTGGATGCGCTGCTGGCGCTCGGCGAGCGTCTCGATCCGACCCTGGAGCCGGTTGATGCGCCGGTTGTACTGCTGGATGTCCTTCGTGAGGACGCGCTCGGTCCCCTTGCGGCGCCCGATCTTGTCCCGCGTGACCTCGATCTTCTTCTGGATCTTCTGCGCGGAGGACGCCTTCGGCGCCTGGCCGGAGGACAGCATCGGCAGCGCCGCCCAGAGGGCGAGCGGAACCAGGACAGAGAGGAGCAGCAGGCGCAGACGCATGCGGGGGGCGACGGTAGCAAGGGCCCCCGGTCGGCCACGACGGCTGCAAGGGGTCGTGCGCAGCGCGACACCGGCGCATCGGCGCTCCGCGGCTGGCCCGGTCCGGGGTCCGCGCCTGTCAAGATAGGGACATGCGTTCGACCTCCTTCGGCAAGGACAGTGGGCTCCAGGCTCGCATGCTCCTCACGATGTTCCTCCTCGGTGTCCTCTACGTCGCCTTCATGGGAGCGCTGTTTGCCTCCGGTGCGTCGGGCATCATGATCGCCGTCATGGCCGGCGGCCTCTTCGCCGTCCAGTTCTTCGGCTCCGAGGCGCTCGCGATGCGGGCCATGGGCGCGAAGGAGGTCAGCCCGCAGCAGGCCCCCGAGCTCCACGCGATGATCGAGCGCCTCTGCGTCCAGGCCGACCTCCCCAAGCCGAAGATCGCCGTCGCGTACACCGACATGCCGAACGCCTTCGCGATGGGCCGGTCGAAGAAGCACGCGACCGTCTGCGCGACGACGGGGATCATGGACATCCTCGAGCCCCACGAGCTGGAGGGCGTGATGGCCCACGAGCTCTCCCACATCGCCAACCGCGACGTGATGATCATGACGCTCGCCTCGTTCTTCGCCTCGATCGCCGCGATGATCCTGCAGTTCGGGTTCTTCTTCGGCGGTGGCAGCCACGGGAGCGACGACGACAACCCCGGCATCATGGGCCTGATCCTCGCGTCGCTCGTCGTCTACGTCCTCTCGTTCTTCCTCATGCAGGCGCTGTCGCGCTACCGCGAGTTCTCCGCCGACCGCGGCGCCGCCGTCATGACGGGTCGCCCGAGCGCCCTCGCCTCGGCGCTGATGAAGATCAACGGCGGCATGGCCCGGATCCCCAAGCAGGACCTCCGCGCCTCGAACGAGATGGCCGCCTTCTACATCTTCCCGCCGAGCGCGAAGTCGGCCCTCGGGAACCTCTTCTCGACGCACCCGCCGATGGAGAAGCGGATCGACGCGCTCATGCGCCTCGAGACGCAGCTCCAGGGCCGCTGAGCGGTACGGACGCGGAGAGATGGGCTTCTTCGACGCGCTGCTCGGCAAGCGCAAGGTCGCGGCGCCGGCCGCGCGGGACCGGCTTTTTGCGATGTCGACGGCCGCGATCACGCTGCAGGCCGACGGCATCACCTCGACGGGCCGGGCCGGCATCGTCTTCCAGGCGCTCGGGACCGCGGACTTCACGCGCGTCGTCACCGAGATGGAGGACGTCGTCCGGTCGACGGGCGAGGAGTCGGGGACGACCGTCGAGACCCACGACGACGCCTTCGGGTACCGCTGGATGATCCTCGTCGACCCCGACGTCGAGGACCTCGTCGTCGGGATCCACGCGGTGAACGACGCGCTCGCCATCGAGGGCTACGCCGACCGCGCCCTGTGCGCCGTCTTCGCCTTCGAGGACGGCGGCAAGCCGCTGCACTGGATCTACAACATCAAGCGCGGCAGCTGGTACCCGTTCGTCCCCGCACCGGGGGAGCAGGCCCGGTCCTCCGAGCGGGAGCTGCAGCTCAAGGCGCGCTATTCGGGCGACCTGCCGCTCGAGCCCGAGCTCGAGCGCTGGTTCCCGCTCTGGGGCGTGCCGCTGTAGGGCGTGCCGGGTCCCGGCCCGCGACGCGCGCGGGCCGGGCCCTGCCCGATTCAGTCAGTCGGGGACGAGGCCGTCCCCGTTGAAGTCGACGTGCGCCTCGGCGAAGGTGAGATCGGCCGGGGGCACGATGATGTCGCTCGTCTCGATCTCGTCGTCGGCGAGGATCACGCCGTTGCCGCGGATGAACTGCAGCATCTCCTCGAAGAGCGAATGGAACCGGTCCTCGTCCTCGGCCTCGACCGCCGCGACGACTGCGTTGTCGAGCTCGTTGAGCCGGGTCTGGTGCTCGTCGGGGATCCGGAACTGGTCCTCGTTCGAGATACGGACGATCACGACTTGTCCCCCTCGTCGGCCTTCTCGGCCTCTGGGCTGCCGGCCCCCAGCTCGCCGCCGCCCGCGGGGGCGGACCCGCTCCCGAGCTCGGCACGCATCTTCGCGAGCTCGTCGTCGACCGCCGTGCCCGACGTGAGCTCGGCGAGCTGACGATCGATGTCGTCGGCCCCGTCGCCGAGCTGCGTGAGGTCCTCGAACGTGCCCGCGGCTTCGAGCTCCGAGACCGCATCGGCGCGGGCCTTCATGTTCTCGGTCTTGTCGACGGCGCGCTGCATCGCGAGGCCGACGTCGGCCATCTGCTCGCCGACGCCCGTCGCCGCCTCGGAGATGCGGACCTGGGCCTCCGCGGCGGAGTACTGCGCCTTGATGACCTCCTTCTTGGTCCGGAAGGCCTCGATCTTGGAGCGCAGCTTCTTCTCGGAGTCGGTGAGCTTCTCCTGCTGGGCCTCGAGCTCGGCGACCTGCTGATCGAGCGACTGCAGCTCGTTCTGGGCGAGCTGCTTGCGCTCGAGCGCGGTCCGCGCGAGCTCCTCGTTGCCCGCCGAGAGCGCCTGGCGCGCCTGCGTGTCGAGCTTGACCACCGACTGCTCCAGCTTCTGGGACTGCATCTGGAGGCGCTTCTTCGCGGTGACGACGTCCGCGATGCCCTTCTTCACGTCCTGGAGAGACTCGAGCTGCTTCTGATAGCTGTAGTCGAGGGTCTCGGCGGGATCCTCGGCCTTGTCGAGCATCTTCGAGATCTTCGCCTTGATGACGGTGGACATGCGCCCGGTCATACCGGCCATGCTGTCTCCTGTGCGGTCGTGAGAACGGGAGACCCGAGCCTAGCGGACCGACGCCCCGCTCTCGCGCGGTCGGGCGCCGTCAGAGCCGCGCGGGACGCCGCGCGGCGTAGCCCCGGTTGGACTTCCGCAGCGGACGCCATCGCGGCCCCTTGCCGCCGCCCCGGTGGTCGGCCGCGCTCGTGTCGAGACGGATGCCCGCGACGACGAGGTACGCGTGCGAGGGGTTCGTGTGGACGGTGACCCAGTTGCCGCGCCCCGCCCGCCCCCAGGAGGCGAACCGCCGTGAGTCGAGCGGGCTGCGCAGGAGATCGGCGCCGGCGAGCGCATAGGAGATCGTCCCCGAGCAGTCGTAGGCGTCGTCCTCGAACCCCTCGACGTGCCCCCCGCCGAGGCGGTAGGGCATCCCGACGATCTCGTTCCCCGCCCAGATGATCCGCTTGACCGCCTCGGGGGCGTCCTCGGGCGCGGACGCGATCCCGTCCCGCCCGATCCGCGCGAGACGACCGGGGACGGTCGGGAAGGCGTCGGGGTCGACGGTGCCGTACTCGGCGCCGCCGGTCGCCGCCGTCTCCGCGTCCTGCTGGATGGGTGCCGGCGCATCCTGCGAGGCCTTCCCCGAGGACTGGGCCGCCGCCGGGACCGGCCCCGCGGCGAGAAGGCACAACGTCGATGTCAGCAGGATGGCGCGCACGCGCATCGCTCGGCTCCGACCTCTTTCGTCGGCCTCCGGGGTGAGCTGACGGGCTCGCGCAGAAAGACAGCGCGTCGCGCGGAACACCGCGTGATTCGCCCCAACGACGTGGGTCCCCCGGTCCTCGCGGTCCACGCGAGGATTCGGCGTTTCGCGCACCCTACACGCGCGCACGAGGCGTTGCACAGGTTTTCTCTGCACGCGAACCTGCACGCGGCCCGGCGCGGCGCTCCCCGACGCGCCGATATGGTCCCGGCGCGTATGCCGAACCTCCGTGCCCTCCTGCCGGTCCTCCTGCTCACCCCCGTGCTCGCGGTCACCGCGTGCGGGAAGGACGACGGCAGTGACGAGTCGACGCGCGACTCCCCGGTGATCGGCGTCCGCTCGACGGACGACAAGCCCGCGACGGACCTCGGCTTCCCCGCGTTCGCGACCGCGAACACGACCCGCGTCGCCGGCGCCGATTCCCCCGCGATCGCCGCCGGGGTCGCCCGCGCGATGTTCCCGGCCGTGGATGCGTCGAGTCGCCCGGAGGCGGTCACCCTCGTCGACGGGTCGGACTGGCGCGCCTCTCTCGCCGCGAGCGTTCTCATCGCCGATCCCGTGCGCGCCCCGATCCTCCTGTCCGACGGCACGGACTCCCCGAAGGTGACGACCGAGGCCCTCACGGCGCTGAGGCCGAGCGGTTCGGAGGTGGCCGGGGGCGCCCAGGTGATCCGGATCGGTGACGTGCCGCGTCCCGCCCGCCTGAAGACCACCGACCTCCCCGGGAGCGACCCGTTCGCCCTCGCGCGCCAGATCGACCAGTTCGCGACCGCGGCGCGCGGCCGTCCGAGCGAGCGCGTCGTCGTCGTGAGCGCCGACGATCCCGCCTACGCGATGCCCGCGGCGGGCTGGGCGGCGAAGAGCGGCGACCCGATCCTGTTCGTGCGCCGCGGGAGCGTGCCCGCCGCCACGAAGGCCGCGCTCGCCGGCCGCCAGCGCCCGCGGATCTACGTGCTCGGGCCCTCGAAGGTCGTCTCGCCCGCGGTGACGAAGGAGCTGCGCAAGCTCGGCACCGTCATCCGCATCGGCGACCAGGACCCCATCACGAACGCGATCGCGTTCGCCCGCTTCCAGGACGGTGCCTTCGGCTGGGGCGTCACCGATCCCGGGCACGGGATCGTCGTCGTCAACACGAAGCGTCCCGAGGACGCCGCCGCGGCAGCGGGCCTCTCGTCGAGCGGCTCCTACGGCCCGCAGGTGCTC
>JBFIDS010000086.1:0-10082 GCA_041603715.1 Paraconexibacter sp.
AAACGGGTGAGGTGGCCGAGATCCTCGGCCGCCCGTGATGCGGTTACGATCGCTCCCATGCGCATCGCCGTCGGGTCCGACCACGCGGGCTTCCATCTCAAGGAGCACGTCGCCAAGGTGCTCGTGGACGCGGGCCACGACGTCGTCGACGTCGGCACGACGTCCCCCGATTCCGTGGACTACCCGCTGTTCGCCAAGGACGCCGCCCAGCACGTCGCGCGCGGCGAGGCCGACCGCGCCGTGATCGCCTGCGGCTCCGGGGTCGGGGTCGCGATCGTCGCCAACAAGGTGGCGGGCATCCGCGCGGTCAACGCGCACGACGTCCACGAGGTCGAGATGTCCCGCCGCCACAACGATGCGAACGTCGTGACGCTCTCGGGCGCGCGGCTCGGCCCGGCGGAGGCCGACGCCATCGTGGAGGCGTTTCTCGGGACCGACTTCGAGGGCGGCCGCCATGCCCGTCGCGTCGCCCTGATCGGGGATCTCGAAGGCGCCTGACGACGGGCCGGGCGTCGCGGCGACGGCGGGGCGAGGTGCTACCGTCACGGGCCCGTGACCGACCTCCAGCCCGACTTCTTCAACCGCCCGCTCGCCGACGTCGACCCCGAGATCGCCGACGCGATCGGCCTCGAGCTCGACCGCCAGCAGCGCACGCTCGAGATGATCGCGAGCGAGAACTTCGTCCCGCAGTCCGTGCTCGAGGCCCAGGGGAGCGTGCTCACCAACAAGTACGCCGAGGGGTACCCCGGACGGCGCTACTACGGCGGCTGCGAGCACGTCGACGTCATCGAGCAGATCGCCATCGACCGGGCCAAGCAGCTGTTCGGCGCCGAGCACGCGAACGTCCAGCCCCACGCGGGTGCGCAGGCGAACACGGCCGTCTACCACGCCCTCCTGCAGCCCGGCGACACGCTCATGGGCCTCTCGCTCGCGCACGGCGGCCACCTCTCGCACGGGATGAAGATCAACGTCTCGGGCCGCCTGTACGACATCGCGCCCTACGAGGTCTCGGCCGAGACGGGGCTCGTCGACATGGACGAGGTCGCCCGGATCGCGCACGAGCGCCGGCCGAAGCTCATCGTCGCGGGCTGGTCGGCCTACCCGCGGCAGCTCGACTTCGCCCGCTTCCGTGAGATCGCCGACGAGGTCCGCGCCCTCCTCATGGTCGACATGGCCCACTTCGCGGGGCTCGTCGCCGCGGGCCTGCATCCCAACCCGGTCCCGCACGCCGACGTCGTCACGTCGACCGTCCACAAGACGCTCGGCGGCCCGCGCTCGGGGATCATCCTCTGCCGCGCCGAGCACCAGAAGAAGATCGACAGCGCGGTCTTCCCCGGCCAGCAGGGCGGGCCGCTCGAGCACGTCATCGCGGCGAAGGCCGTCGCGTTCAAGATCGCGATGAGCGACGCGTTCCGCGAGCGGCAGCAGCGGACGATCGACGGCGCCCGTGCCGTGGCGGCCGCGCTCGTCGACGGCCCGGCGACCGAGCACGGTGTGAGCGTGCTCACCGGCGGGACCGACGTGCACCTCGTGCTCGTCGACCTCCGCGAGTCCGAGCTCGACGGGCAGATGGCCGAGGACCGGCTCCACACGGTCGGGATCACCGTCAACCGCAACGCGGTGCCGTTCGACCCCCGTCCGCCGATGGTCACGAGCGGCCTGCGCGTCGGCACGAGCGCCCTCGCCACCCGCGGCCTGCAGGTCGAGGACTTCGCCGAGGTCGGGGCGGTCATCGCGACCGCGCTCACGCCGGCCTTCGACAGCCGCCGCGCCGAGCTCGCCGAGCGCGTCACGCAGATCGCCGAGCGCCATCCGCTCTACGAGCACCTCGGCGCCGGCGCCGCCGTCTGAGCGGGCGGCCCCTCGCGCCGCGCGCCCGCTGGGATCCCACCGGGCGCAGGCGTAGGGTTCGGGGCCTCTGATGACCGAGAGCGACGCCGTCCTCGCGTTCTTCGCCGCGTTCGCGGTCGCGGCCGCCGTCACCCCGGTCACGGCGCGTCTCGCCCGCTTGGTCGGTGCCGTCGACCGTCCGAAGGCGCGCGGGCTGGGGAAGGGGGAGACGCCGCTGCTCGGCGGGATCGCGATGCTCATCGCGGTCCTCGTCGCCTCGGTCGCCTTCCTCGAGTTCGGGCCCGTCGTCGAGGACCGCCTGCGCGGCATCCTCCTCGGGGCGATCGCGATCGCGATCGTCGGCGCCCTCGACGACCGCTTCGAGCTGCCGCCGGTCGTCAAGCTCGCGGGCCAGATCGGGGCGGCGGCGATCCCGGTGAGCGCCGGAGTCGAGGTCACGAACATCACGCTCCCGTTCCTCGGGGCGATCGACTTCGGGGACGCGGGCGGCCCCCTCACGGTCGCCGGCCTCGTGATCGTGATGAACGTCGTGAACCTCTCCGACGGCGTCGACGGCCTCGCCGCGGGGGTCTGCGCGATCAGCGCGATCGCGTTCGCGATCATCGCGTTCGACCTGGAGCGCGGGTACGCGGGGGTCCTCGCCGCGATCACCGCCGGCGCGGCCGCCGGCTTCCTCATCCACAACTTCCACCCGGCGAGCGTCTTCATGGGCGACTGCGGCTCGAACCTCCTGGGGCTGCTCCTCGGATGCATCGCGGTCGAGGGCGCGGTGAAGACGCAGGCCGTCCTCGCGCTCGTGTTCCCTCTCGTCGTGCTCGCGGTCCCTTTCCTCGACACGACGTTCGTCGTCCTCAAGCGGATGAAGTACCGGCGGCCGATCTACGCCGCGGACGCCAACCACTTCCATCACCGGCTCAGCCGCATCGGCTTCAGCCAGCGGCGCACGGTCGCCTACCTCTATCTGTGGACGATCCTGCTCGCGACGTTCGCCGTGTCCCTGCGCTTCGTTCCGTACTCGGATAACGGCGGTGATCTCGACCCGGTCTGGACGGCGGTCATGGGGCTGGTCGGGCTGCTCGTCATCGCCGCGAGCGTCTACCTCGTGTACGTGCTCGAGATCCTCAAGGTCCGCCGCTTCGGGGCGATGCGGCTGCGCCGTCAGCGCCCGACCGTGACCGAGCGCGAGATCGACGCCGACGTCGACCGCGTCATCGAGACCGGCGAGTTCGATCAGATCCGGCCGTAGATCGACGCGATCCACACGCCGACGAGGGCGTCGAGCAGCTCCTCGTCGGAGTGGCCGGTGTCGTCGACGATCTGCTGGTACAGCGCGCGCTCGGTCATCCACACGAGGGCGAAGGAGCGGGCGGCCGCCGGCGCGGCGGGCGCGCGGCCGGCATCCTGCTCGGCCTCGATGCGGATCGTCGAGGCCTCGACGAAACGGCCGACGAGGGTGCGCCAGTACGCGGCGACCTCGGGGTCGGACCCCGACACCTCGATGACGGCGCGCACGAGCGGGGCGTGCTCGCGGTAGGCGGAGGCGATGTTGCCGATCGCGCTGCGCAGCTCGCGCTCCGGCTCGGCGTCCCCCGAGAACCAGATCTCCGCCTGCTCGTAGAAGAGCGTGGTGATCTGCTCCGTGAGGCGCATGAGCAGATCGCGCTTGTCGCGGAAGTAGAAGTAGAAGGCGGTACGGGAGATACCCGCTCGCGTCGCGATCCGCTCGACGGCCAGGTCGCCGTAGTGGGCGCCGTCGGCGAGCAGCTCCTCCGTCGCGCGCAGGACGGCCGCCTGCACGGCGGCGCGCTTCACGGTCGGCCTGGGCTCCCCTGGATCGGCGGTCATGAGCGGGCGACACTACCGACCAGATCCGAGTCCGGGGGCCCGGAACCGGTGGTCGCGCGTGCGGGTGTCTGCCATCATCGCCCGCGGAGGTTTCCGGGGCCCGCGTCATTTTCCGAGCGCGCGGGCGTTGACCACACATGCGCCATCGTCCTCTCGCCCTCGCGGTCCTCGCCGCCGTCGCGTGCAGCCTCGCGCTCGCCGCGGCGCCCAGCCCGGTCTCGGCCGCCCCGCTCGTCGGGATCGCCGATCAGAAGCCCGAGATGTTCGCCGACCCGCGGTTCCGGGACCTGAAGCTCCGCACGGCCCGGTACTACGTGCCTTTCGACATCGCGAAGCACGACTTCCAGCTCAACCGTCTCGACGAGTGGATGGACGGCGCGAAGCGCCTGAAGATCTCCCCGCTCATCACGATGGAGCGCGCGATCTCGGCGAGCACCCGCAAGAAGGGCGCCCCGACGGTCGCGACGTACCGCCGCGCGGTCCGCTTCCTTCGCAAGCGCTACCCGTTCGTGAAGGCGTACTCGGCGTGGAACGAGAGCAACCACTCCGGGCAGCCGCTGCGCAAGAAGCCCAAGCTCGCCGTCTCCTACTACAAGGTGCTCCAGCGGGAGTGCAAGGGCTGCAAGATCCTCGCGTCCGACCTCCTCGACGACAAGAACATGGTGTCGTGGGCGCGGCAGTTCGAGAAGGCCCTCGGGAAGGGCAAGAAGGCGCCGATCTGGGGCCTGCACAGCTACAGCGACGCGAACAACTTCCGCAGCACCGAGATCCGCAAGCTCCTCGGCGCGGTCAAGGGCAAGATCTGGCTCACCGAGGTCGGCGGGGTCGTCGAGCGGCGCAGTCGGTTCTCGCGCGCCAAGTTCAAGGGCAAGGGCGAGAAACACGCCGCGAAGGCCACCGCCTACCTGTTCGACACCATCGTGCGCCTGAGCCCGCGGATCGAGCGGATGTACCTCTACCACTGGAACTCGTCGACGGCGACCGACTCCTGGGACTCGGCGTTCATCGGGGCCGATGGTCGCGCGCGCACGTCGCTGCAGGTCGTGAAGAACCGGCTCACGAAGTCGGGCCGCGCGAAGGGCAAGGGCAAGGCGCCCAAGCCGTTCAAGGCGCCGAAGGGCAAGGGGAAGGCGAAGGGCAAGCGCTAGGCGGAGACCTCGCGCCCGCCGCTACCCTCGGGGCGTGCACGTCGCGAACCTCGACGACCTCGACGCCTTCACGACCCTCGACGGCTCCACCATCCGGGAGCTGTGCGGGCCGGCCTGGACACCTGCCCGCAACCAGAGCCTCGCCGAGGCGACCGTCCCCGTCGGCGGGGCGACCACGGCGCACCTGCACCCGGTGGCCGAGGAGCTCTACTTCTTCACGGCGGGGACCGGCCGCCTGCGCATCGGCGCGCAGGAGCGCGAGGTCCGCCCCGGCGATTGCGCGGTGATCCCGCCCGGAACCGACCACAAGCTGTGGAACACCGGCGACGTCCCGCTCGTGCTGCTCTGCTGCTGCGCGCCGGCGTACTCGCACGAGGACACGGTGCTCACCGAGGAGCACCCGGTGCCCCCGGCATCGTGAGGGACCGCAACCCGGGAGCCGCGCGCGCGTTGACTGTCGGACGGATGCCCGCACGTCTCGCCCTCCTTCTCACCCTCGTCACCCTCGCGGTGGCGGCGCTCCCCTCCGCGGCGCAGGCCCTGCCGACGCGGGTCGACGTCGGCATCGGCGACCAGAAGTCGGGGATGTTCAACGACGAGCGCTTCACCAACCTCGGGATCCGCCACGCGCGGATCGTCGTGCCGTGGGACGTCTTCCGCTACAAGTGGCAGCGCGCCGAGCTCGACGACTGGATGCGCGCGGCACGGCGCACGGGGACTCGGGTCCTCGTGAGCTGGTCCCACTCCCGCGGGGAGGACCGTCGCCGCGTCCTCCCCAAACCGGAGCGGTTCCAGCGCGAGTTCAAGCGCTTCCGCCGCACCTACCCGTGGGTGAAGGAGTTCGCGATCTGGAACGAGGCGAACCACTGCGGGGAGCCGACGTGCAAGCGCGCCAAGCTCATCGCCGCCTACTACCGCGCGCTGCGCAAGGCGTGCGGGCACTGCGACCTCATGCCCGCGGCGCTGCTCGACATGCCGAACATGGTCCGTTTCGCCCGTGAGGTCCGCAGTCACCTCAAGGTCGAGCCGAAGATCTGGGCGCTCCACAACTACGTCGGTGTGAACCGGCGCTCGACGAAGAGCACGAAGGCGCTCCTGCGCGCGGTCAAGGGCGACATCTGGATCACGGAGACCGGCGGGCTCGTGGAGCGTCGCAACCGGCGCAAGGAGACCGTCGACTTCAAGGAGGGCGTGCGCCACGCCGCGACCGTGACCCGCTTCGTCCTGGACCGGGTCTCCAAGCTCGACCGCCGCATCAAGCGGATCTACCTCTACCACTGGGACACCGTCGGTCCGAAGGACTCCTGGGACTCGGCGCTCATCGGCCCGGACGGCCCGCGCAAGGCGTTCCTCGTCCTCATGGACCGGCTTCGCATCCAGAGCAAGGCCCGCGCCCGGGCCGAGCGACGCGCCGAGAGATCCGAACGCGCCGAACGCTCCGAGCGCTCCGAGCGCTGAATTGGGCCACGCGACCGGGTCCGCGACCTCGCGCTGCTGGAGGCACGGACTGCGGTCGCGATGCCGCCGCGGATCGGGCTTGCCGGGACCCGGTCGCCTCGGGTACCGTCGCGGCATGCCCGCTCGCCTTCGTCGCGGATGGGTCGCGTTCGCCGTCGGGGTCGGGGCTCTCGCCTCGGGGCCCGCGTCCGCAGGCGCGCCGGCAGGCGTGTCGTCCTCGTCGTCGGACGTCCTCGTCATCCGGTCGAGCGACCGGTCCGGGCTGCGGTCCTTCGGGGGGATGAACCCCCGCGGCGATCTCACGCTCGGTCGTGCGATCCGCCTGTGGGGGGAGCCCGACTCGCGGACCCCGCGGTTCTCCCACGACGAGGGGTGTCGCGTGCGCTGGCGGGACCTCGGGCTGCGCGCCGAGTTCCTCAACCTCAGCGGGGTCGGCGGCGAGACGGCGTGCGAGACCGAATCCGATTCGCGCGTCGATCACCTCCACATCAGCGGCGCCGACGGTCGTCGGGCGTGGCGGACGGACCGCGGGATCAGAGTGGGGGCGACCGCCCGGTACCTCGCGAGCCGCTACGGGAAGGCACGACGCACGCGCCCCCGCGGCGAGCGCTGGATGGTCACCGGACGCCAGTTCTTCGGCGTGGACTGCCCGTGCACGGTCCCGAGGCTGTACGCGAAGGTCTCCGCGAGGACGGGGAAGGTCACGTCGCTCAACCTGCTCATCTCCGGGGCAGGCGACTGAGCACGCCTCGAGGTGGACGAGGTCCTTCCGGGAAGACCGGAAGGACCTCGCACACGTCGCGTCCGGCGATCACACCCCGTCGCCCGCCCGACCTCCCGCTCGCGCCGACTGTCACAAAGTTGTTACAAGCTCCGCGGATGAGGTAGGGTGGCGGTGCCGCCAAGGAGGCTTCGAGATCCGCCTCCGGAAGGGTCGCCCGGACCGTCACCGTCCCGGCGCCAACTGTCTCCTTGACCGCGCCGGCCGCCGCCGGAGAGCATGCCCCTCACCCTGTTCCCCTGCCATGAACGTCCCCGCTCCGACGGGGGTCCGCGATGAACGGCCTCCGCGTGTCGGACATCGTCCTCGTGCCCATGGCAGCGCCGATCGCGATCCTGCTCGGGGCCCCCGTCCTCGGCATCCTCGTGGGCGCCGCGATCTGGGTCGCGCAACGCGTCCTCGAGCTGTTCCTCGAGCACCGGGCGCGCTCCACGGACAACGTCAAGGTCGCGGTCGGACTCAACCTCGGGGGGGTCGTAGGACGCGCTTGGCTCGTGGGCCTTACCATCCTCGCCGTCGGCACCGCCGGTGAGCGCGAGGACGGGCTCGCCGCCGCGGTGCTCGTCTTCGCCGCCTTCACGCTCTACTTCACCAACTCGCTGCTCGCCCGCTCGCTCGAGAGGAAGCCCAACCCTTCATGACCACGCGCGCAAAAGTCATCACCGGCTTGAGCCTCTACGTCGGCCTGATCGTCGCGTTCGCGATCATCTTCGGCTGGTCCCGTGCCGACAGCGGGTTCCAGCCGCAGGAGGAGTTCCGGCTCGACACGTGGTTCAGCGTCGGTCCGCTCGACTTCACGAAGGCGACGTTCTACGTCCTCGCGGCGGCGATCCTCATGTGCGTGACGATGGTCTACATCGCGCGCCGGATGCGCGACAAGCCCAACCGCGTGCAGACGTTCGTCGAGGTCGCCTACACGCTGATGCGCGACAACATCACGCGGCAGAACATGGACCACTCGATGGCGGCGAAGTGGTTCCCCTTCGTCGCCTCGCTCTTCCTCTTCATCTGGTTCTCGAACATGCTCGGGTACCTGCCGCTGCCGACGAACACCGCGCACAAGGTCGACTTCTTCGGCGTGGATGTCCCCTCGTTCGCGCTCTACGCAGCGACGGCGAACCTCTCGATCCCGCTCGTCCTCGCGCTCATCGTCTGGGTGACCTACAACATCGTCGGCATCCGCGCGAAGGGGCCGGTCGGCTACGTCAAGAGCTTCATCCCGGCGGGCGTCCCCGGCTTCCTGCGGCCGTTCATCCTCGTCCTCGAGCTTGCGTCGAACTTCATGCGGCTCATCTCGCTCTCGGTGAGGCTCTTCGCGAACATCCTCGCGGGCCACCTCATCATCCTGTTCATGGGCGGCGCGCTCGTCGTCATCCTCGGGATCGAGGCGCTCGGCGTCGTGACGTTCCCGATGGCGATCGCCCTCTTCATGTTCGAGGTCGGCCTCGTCGCCACCCTGCAGGCCTTCATCTTCGCCACGCTCACGGCCATCTACCTCGGCGGCGCGGTCGCCGACGATCACTGATCCAGTCACCCCAAGGAGAAACATCATGGACCTCAGCACCATCACCGTGCTCGCCCAGGCCGCCGCGGAGGACTACGGCGCCAACGCCGGCCGCGCGATCGCCCTCGGCGTGGGCGGCGGCCTCGGGGCCGTCGGCGCCGGCATCGGCATCGGTCAGATCTTCGGCAAGGTCATCGAGTCCGTCACCCGCCAGCCGGAGATGAAGGACGAGATCACCTCGATCCAGTGGCTCGGCTTCGCGCTCTGCGAGGCGTGCTTCTTCTACGGGCTCGTCGCGGGCCTCATCGCGTTCTTCCTCTAGGCCGCGATGCTCTCAGCGATCACCACGTTCCTCGCCGTCGAGAGCGGCGAGGGTGCGGAAGAGGGCGGGAGCTTCCTCGTCGAGCCCGGTGTCGGGCTCATGGTCTGGACGCTCGTCATCTTCGGCACGTCCATGTTCATCCTGTACAAGCTCGCGTTCCCGCACATCGCAGCGGCGCTCGACAAGCGTCAGAAGATGATCGAGGACTCGATCGACTCCGCCGAGGCGACGAAGGCCGAGGCCGGTGTGCTGCTCGAGGAGTACCGCACCCGTCTCGCCGAGGCGCGCGCGCAGGCCGACGACATCGTCTCGCGTGCCCACAAGGCCGGCGAGGAGGAGAAGCGGGCCGCCGCCGACCAGGGCCGCGCGAAGCGCGAGGAGCTCATCGACGCCGCGCGCCGCGACATCGAGGCCGAGACCCGCAAGGCGATCCAGGACATCCGCAAGGAGGTCGCCGACCTCACGGTGCAGGCGACCGAGAAGGTCACGCGGAAGTCCCTCAGCGAGGACGACCAGCGTCGCCTCGTCGAGGAGGCGCTCGGCGAGCTCGACTTCTCCGCGCTCGGCGGGGAGCGGACGGCGTAGACCATGGAGGAGATCGCCCGCGTCTACGCCCGCTCCCTCTTCGAGGTCGCGCGCAGCCAGGGGAAGTCCGACGTCGTCCGCGACCAGCTCGGCGAGTTCGCCGACGTCGTCGCCGCTGACCGGGACCTCCAGGTCTTCCTCTTCTCCCCGTACTTCTCGACGGAGGAGAAGAAGGCGGGCCTCGGGCGAGCGGTCCTCGAAGCCGACCCGCTGGTCATGAACGTCCTCGAGCTGCTCGTGGAGAAGCACCGGATGCCCGCCGTCTTCCGCATCCGGCGCGAGTTCGACTCGCTCTGGGAGAAGGAGAACAAGCTCCTCCCCGTCGAGATCACCTCGGCGATCCCCCTCGACACGGCGCTCGTCGAGCGCCTCAGCACGCGTATCGGCGAGCAGACCGGTCGGAAGATCGTGCTCACGACGACCGTCGACCCCGACGTCATCGGCGGCATCGTCATGCGCGTCGGCAACAACATCCTCGACGCGTCGATCCGGACGCGTCTCGAATCCCTTCGCAAGCAGGTCGCCGCGGCCTAGCGCCCGGCGTCAACAGGAGACCTCACGTCCATGCAGATCAAGCCCGACGAGATC
>JBFIDS010000087.1:0-10055 GCA_041603715.1 Paraconexibacter sp.
CGACCGCGGCGCCCGAGCCGGGGGCCGCGCCGGAGGCCGCCGCCCCGCCGGTCGCCCCGGAGACGGCCGCGGGGACCACGGGTCCGGGCGGACCCTGAGGCGTACCCTCGACCTCATGTCGAGACTTGCCGCGACGCAAAGTCTCCTGCATAGCTTGAGGGTCGGAGGGCGTGCAACTCTGGTTGCGGGGTAGCATGTCGCGTTGACACGGTGCAAAGGGCCTGCGTACCGTGCGTCGCCCACAAGAGGGGGACAGAAGCACAAACACTCAAGTCTCCCCCGAGAGTCGGACGGAACTCAGCCCCATGGAAAGCAGCGGCAGTTATCTCGCGGTCATCAAGGTCGTCGGCGTCGGCGGCGGTGGCACGAACGCGGTCAACCGGATGGTCGACGCGGGCCTTCGCGGCGTCGAGTTCATCGCGGCGAACACGGACGCCCAGGCGCTCCAGATGTGCGACGCGGACATCAAGCTCAACATCGGGCACGAGATGACCCGTGGCCTCGGCGCGGGCGCCAACCCGGAGGTCGGCTTCGGCGCGGCGGCCGAGTCGCGCGACGACATCAAGGAGGCGCTCAAGGGCGCCGACATGGTCTTCGTCACCGCGGGCGAGGGCGGCGGCACCGGCACCGGTGCGGCCCCCGTCATCGCGGAGATCGCGAAGAACGAGATCGGCGCGCTCACCGTCGGCGTCGTCACGAAGCCGTTCAGCTTCGAGGGCAGCCAGCGGATGCGCCAGGCGGAGGAGGGCGTCGCGCGCCTGCGTGAGGTCGTCGACACGCTCATCGTCATCCCCAACGAGAAGCTGCTCGGGATCGTCGAGCGCCGCACGACGATCCTCGAGGCATTCCGGGAGGCCGACAACGTCCTGCGACAGGGCGTCCAGGGGATCACCGACCTCATCACGATCCCCGGCCTCATCAACCTCGACTTCGCCGACGTCCGCACGATCATGCAGGACGCCGGCTCGGCCCTCATGGGCATCGGGACCTCGGGCGGCGAGAGCCGGGCGGGGGAGGCCGCGAAGGCCGCGATCTCCTCGCCCCTCCTCGAGGACTCCGTCGAGGGCGCCACCGGCATCCTCCTCAACATCACGGGCGGCCACGAGCTCGGGCTCTTCGAGGTCAACGAGGCCGCCGAGATCGTCCAGAACGCCGCCGACCCGAACGCGAACATCATCTTCGGCTCGGTCATCGACGAGCGGATGGGCGACGAGGTCCGCGTCACCGTCATCGCGACCGGCTTCGACCACGGACGCACGGGTCCACGCGGGGCCCGCGAAGAGACCCGCACCCGCGCGGACCGCTCCTCGAAGGACCGCAGCCCGCGGGTGGAGCGCGGCTCGCTCGAGATCAGCGACGACGACATCGACATCCCGCCCTTCCTGCGGTAGCGGACGGGCGCCACGCGCCCCGACGGGTATCCTCGGCTGGGTGAGTGCAGCCGAGACCCTCCAGCGCACACCCCTCTACGACCGCCACGCGGACGCGGGCGCCAAGCTCGTCCCCTTCGCAGGCTGGGAGATGCCCGTGCAGTACGCGGGCGTCAAGGAGGAGCACCTGGCCGTTCGCTCGGAGGCGGGCGTCTTCGACGTCTCGCACATGGGGGAGATCCGTACGACCGGCCCCGGGGCGAAGGCGTACCTCCAGACGCTCCTCTCCAACGACCTCGAGGCCCTCGACGTCGGCGGCGCCCAGTACAGCGTGCTGTGCCGCGAGGACGGCGGCATCCTCGACGACCTCTTCACCTACCGCCTGGGCCCGGACGAGTACCTCACGGTCACGAACGCCTCCAACCACGCGAAGGACCTCGCGTGGTTCCTCGAGCACGTCGGCGACCACGACGTGGAGGTGCACGACGCCGCCGCCGAGACCGCGATGCTCGCGGTGCAGGGACCGCTCGCCCGCGAGATCGTCCAGGCGATCTCCGACTCCCCCCTGCCCGCGAGGATGACCGCGGGGACGCGCCGCCTCGCCGGCCGCGAGGCGCTCGTGTGCGGGACCGGCTACACCGGCGAGGACGGGGTCGAGATCCTCTGCGCTCCGGACGATGCGCCCGCGCTGTGGGACGACATCGTCCGCCGCGGCGCCACACCCGCCGGGCTCGCCTGCCGCGACACCCTGCGCCTCGAGGTCGGCTACCACCTCTACGGCAACGACCTCATGGAGGAGCGCGGTCCGATCGAGGCCGGCCTCGGCTGGGCGTGCAAGGAGGCGACAGGCTTCATCGGCTCCGACGCCGTCCGTGCGGTGCGCGAGGCCGGACCGAGCGAGCGTCTCGTCGCCTTCACGATGGAGAAGGGGATCGCTCGCCAGGGCAACCCGATCGTCGGCGGAGGCGTCGTGACGAGCGGGACGCTCTCGCCGAGCCTCGGGATCGGGATCGGGATGGCCTACATCGCCGCAGACCGTGCCACGGTCGGCACCCCGCTCGAGATCGACGTCCGCGGGAAGACACGTGCCGCCGTCGTCGCCGCGAAGCCGCTGTACCGCAAGGACGCCTGACCGACGCCCGCGGGCGCCTCCGCGCCGCCCGACCGACCTTCCCCGACCGACCCGACCGACACAGGAGCCCTGACCACGATGGCCGACGCGACCTACCCCGACGACCTCGTCTACCACCCCGAGCACGACTGGGCCCGTATTGATCCCGCCCACCCCGACGTCGCGACCTTCGGGATCACCTGGTTCGCGCAGGACGCCCTCGGCGAGGTCGTGTTCTTCGATCCGCCGGAGGTCGGTTCCACCGTGAAGGCGAACGAGTCCTACTGCGAGGTCGAGTCGGTCAAGGCGGTCTCCGACGTCGTCGCCCCTCTGAGCGGCGAGGTCATCGAGACGAACGCCGATCTCGCCGACGATCCCGAGGCGATCAACGAGGATCCCTACGGCAAGGGCTGGATGGTGAAGGTGCGCCTCAGCGCGCCTGATGAGAAGGACGCCCTCCTCGACAGCGCGGCCTACGTCGCGACCCTCGCCTGAGCCGTGAGCAGCTACCTCTCCGTCACCCCCGACGACCTCTCGGCGATGCTCGCCGAGATCGGAGTCGGCTCGCTGGATGCGCTCTTCGACGCGCAGATCCCCGCCGGCGTCCGCCTCCGTGAGGGGCTCGCGCTCCCCGACGGCATGTCCGAGCAGGACGTCTACGCGCACCTCCGCGACCTCGCCGCCAGGAACGTGAGCGCCGAGGACGAGGTCTCGTTCCTCGGAGCCGGGATGTACGACCACTACGTCCCCGCGCTCATCGACATGCTCATGAGCCGCTCGGAGTTCCTCACGCCGTACACGCCCTACCAGCCGGAGATCAGCCAGGGCGGCCTCCAGGTCATGTTCGAGTACCAGACGGCGATGAGCGAGCTCACCGCGCTCCCCGTCTCCAACGCCTCCGTGTACGAGGGTCCGAGCGCGGTCGCCGCCGCCGGCTACCTCGCGAAGCTCGCCAACGGCCGGGGCCGGTTCGTCGTCAGCGCGGGCCTCCACCCGCACAGCGTCCTCACATTGCGCACCCTCGCCCACGGCTACGGGATCGAGGTCGTCGAGGTGCCCCTGAAGGACGGCGTCACCGACCCCGACGCCTGGGCCGCCGCCATCGACGACGACACGAGCGCGGCGTTCCTCCAGAACCCGAACTTCCTCGGTGCCGTCGAGGACGCCCGCGCGCTCGCCGACGCGGCCCACGGCGCGAGCGAGAAGACCGTCGTCGTCGGGCAGTACGACCCGATCGCGCTCGGCGTCATCGCCCCGCCCGGCGACTGCGGCGTCGACGTCGCGGTCGGCGAGGGCCAGTCGCTGGGCAACCGCCTCGACTTCGGCGGGCCCTCGTTCGGCTTCTTCTGCGCGACCGAGACCTACCTGCGGCGCATGCCGGGCCGGATCGCGGGGGAGACCCGCGACGTCGACGGCCGTCGCGGCTTCGTCCTCACCCTCCAGACCCGCGAGCAGCACATCCGTCGCGAGAAGGCGACGTCGAACATCTGCACCTCGCAGGCGCTCAACGCCCTCGGCGGCGTCGTCTACCTCACGTGGCTGGGCCGTCAGGGGATCGTCGAGCTCGGTGAGCTGCTCCTGCGCCGCACGCACTACGCCCGCACCACGCTCACCACGCTCGACGGCGTGAGCGCCCTGCACGACCAGCCCGTGGTGCGGGAGTTCGCGCTCGACCTCGACGTCGACGGTCTCGGGGGCGTCGAGCGGATCGTGGAGCGCTGCTGCGCGGCGGGCGTCAACCCCGGTTACCCGCTCGGGCGGGATCCCGGCGGCCACGCGACGGGGCTCCTCGTCGCGATCACCGAGCAGCGCTCGCGCGCCGACATCGACCGGCTCGCCGAGGTGCTCGGGGAGGCCGTCACGGCCGAGAGGGCGAGCACCGGGACGGAGGTGGCGGCATGATGAGCGAGGTCGCAAGCGCCCAGACCGCCGAGCAGGCCGCCAACGGCACGCTCGGCGACGCCACGCCCGCGGGCGCCGGCGGCGCGGCGCCCACGTCGACCGGTGCGGCGACGCCGATGCAGCGCGAGGCCGCCGTGACGGTCTTCGAGAAGGGCGCGCCGGGGCGCCGGGCGTTCGCGTGCCCGGCGACGGACGTCCCCGAGGTCGCCATCGACGAACTGCTCCCGTCGCATCTGCGCCGGGCGGAGCCCGCTCGGCTGCCCGAGCTCTCCGAGCCCGAGATCGTCCGTCACTACGTGCGCCTGTCACGGCGCAACTTCGACCTCGACTCCGGCTTCTACCCGCTCGGGTCGTGCACCATGAAGCACAACCCGCGCTTGCACGAGCGGGTCGCCGGGCTCGCCGGGCATGCCCGTCTGCACCCGCTGCAGGCTCCGGAGCGGGCCCAGGGCGCGCTCGAGCTCATGTGGAACCTCGAGCGCGCGCTCGGCGAGGTGGCCGGGCTGCCGCACGTCTGCCTCCAGCCGTCCGCGGGGTCGCACGGCGAGCTCGCGGGGCTCCTCGTCACCCGGGCCTACCACGAGGACCGCGGCGAGACGCGGCACAAGGTCCTCACTCCCGACACCGCGCACGGGACGAACCCGGCGACGGTGACGATGGCCGGTTACGACGTCGTGAAGGTCGGCACGAACGCCGACGGCGGCGTCGACCTCGACGACCTGCGCGCGAAGGCCGACAGGGACGTCGCGTGCCTCATGCTCACGAACCCCAACACGCTCGGGATCTTCGACCCGAACATCGAGGAGATCTCGCAGATCGTCCACGAGGTGGGGGCGACGCTCTACTACGACGGCGCGAACCTCAACGCGGTCATGGGCATCTCCCGCCCGGGCGACATGGGCTTCGACATCGTCCACTACAACCTCCACAAGTCGTTCACGCAGCCGCACGGAGGCGGCGGCCCCGGCTCCGGCCCGATCGCGGTGAGCGACCGGATCGCCCCGTACCTCCCGGCGCCGGTCATCACCCGCGACGAGAGCGCCGACGGGCCCGTGTTCGACCTCGTCACCGAGCCCCGGGACGGTCCCGGCTCGAAGTCGATCGGGCGCCTGCGCGGCTTCCAGGGCAACTACGGGTGCTTCGTGCGCTCGTACGCGTACATCTGCTCGCTCGGCGGCCCCGGGCTGCGGGAGGCCTCGCAGACCGCGGTGCTCAACGCCAACTACCTCCTCGCCCGCCTGCGGCGCGAGGGCGTGGCGGAGCACCTGCCGCTCGCGTTCGGCAAGTACTGCATGCACGAGTTCGTGCTCTCGGGCGCCCCGATGAAGAAGGAGCTGGGGCTCAAGACGCTCGACCTCGCCAAGCGGCTGCTCGACCACGGGTTCCACCCGCCGACCGTGTACTTCCCGCTGCTCGTCGACGAGTCGCTCATGATCGAGCCGACGGAGACGGAGACGAAGGAGACGCTCGACGCGTTCGCCGACGCGATCGCGGAGATCCTCCGCGAGGGCGCGGAGGACCCGGAGATCGCGCGCGGGGCGCCGTACACGACGCCCGTGCGGCGGCTCGACGAGGCCGGGGCGGCGAAGAACCCGGTCATCCGCCAGCCGCTCGGCTGACCCCCGCCCGGCGACGCCTCCGTCCCGCCGGAGCGGGGCGGAGGGGCCGTCGGGCTCAAGGCGACGGGAACGGTGGCCGATGCTTTCGTCGTCATGATCGCCGCCGCCCTCATCGCGCTCCTGTTCGGCCTCGTCATCGGGTCGTTCCTCAACGTCGTCATCCACCGGCTCCCCCGTCACGAGTCGCTCGCGACCCCCGGATCGCACTGCCCGAGCTGCGGGGCCGGCGTGAAGCCCTACGACAACGTCCCCGTCGTCTCCTGGCTGCTGCTGCGGGGGAGGTGCCGCTCGTGCTCGGCGCCGATCTCGGCGCGCTACCCGCTCGTCGAGGCGCTCACGGGCGTGCTGTGGGCGGGCGTCGTCGTCGTCGCCTGGGACGACGCCGCGGACATCGCGCTCGGCATCGCGCTCGTCACCCTCCTCGTCCCGATGACGTTCATCGACCTCGACACGCGGCTCATCCCGAACCGCCTGCTCGCCCCGTTCGCGGTGCTCGCGATCGGGCTGGGGCTCGCGCTCGACCCGGCCGGGGTCCCGGAGCAGCTCATCGCCGCGGTCGCCGGGGGCGGTTTCTTCCTCCTCGCCGCCCTCGCCTACCCGAAGGGCATGGGGATGGGCGACGTGAAGCTCGCGGCGGTCCTCGGGCTCTACCTGGGGCGAGCCGTCGCCCCGGCGATCTTCGCGGGCCTGATCGCGGGCGTCATCGTCGGCGCGGTCATCATCGCCAGGCTGGGCTCCGAGCTCGGCCGCAAGACCGCGGTGCCGTTCGGACCCTTCCTCGCCCTCGGCGCGCTCGTCGCGATCGTCGTGGGCGATGACGCCGTCGACTCGTACGTCGACACCTTCTGACCGACGTCGACGCCTCCTGGCCTGCGGCCGCAGATCGACGCGGGTCGATCCGCAGCCGCGGAGGGCAGCCGAGGGCGCGTTGGCTGGCCCATGGCCGGCAAACGTGACCTGAGCACCCGCCATCCGGGCGCCGCCCAGCCTCTGTCCGCCCGCCCGGCCGGCCGGGCCGGCGGGCCGCCACCCCGCGCACGCCGCCTCACGAGAGGTACTCAAGTTCGGGGCCTTCCTGGACGAACAGTGGAGGGGAGGCAACCTCCGGCTCAACACCGGCGCCCCACACGCCGATCCGCTTCTCGCACCCCTATGGCCAAGACACCCACCACACTCGTCGGGCTCGAGCTCGACCCCAGCGGGATCCACGTCGCCGCCGTGAGCACCAAGAGCGGCCTCGAGATCACCCACGCCCTCAGCGTGGCGCTGGAACCCGGCATCGTCCGCGACGGAGAGGTCGCGGACGTCGAGGGCCTCAGCGCGGCCCTCCGTGACCTCTGGCGCGACGAGAAGGACCTCGATCGTCGCGTGCGGATCGGTATCGCCAACCAGAAGATCGTCGTGCGGGTCCTGGAGCTGCCGCCGATCTCGGACCCCAAGGAGCTCGCGCAGGCCGTCCTGTTCCAAGCGCAGGACGAGATCCCGATGCCGCTCGAGTCGGCGGTCCTCGACCATCAGGTCCTCGACATCGTCACGACCGAGGCGGGACCGCGTCAGCGGGTCGTCCTCGTCGCGGCCCGCCGGGACATGGTCGACAAGGTCCTCGCCGCCGTCCGCGGCGCCGGGCTGCGCCCGGAGGCCATCGACCTCTCCGCCTTCGGCATGGTTCGCGCCCTGTACGGGAGCGCGCTCGCCGATGGTGCGACGGAGACCGACCCCGTCCTCTACCTCGGGGTCGGCGGTCTCACGAACCTCGCGGTCGCCGAGGGGACGACGTGCCGCTTCACGCGCGTCGTCGGAGGTGGCCTCGAGTCGATCGTCGCCGAGCTCGCCGAGCGCCGGCAGCTCACGCTCGAGCACGCGCGCGGCTGGCTCGCGCACGTCGGGTTGGAGACGCCGCTCGACACGATCGAGGGGGAGTCGGATCTCGTGTCCGACACCCGGCTCTGCCTCGACGAAGGCGTGCGCCGGATCGCCTCCGAGGTCCGCAACAGCCTCGACTTCCACCAGGCGCGCGCCGACACCGTCACGCTCGCCACCCGCTGCGTCCTCACCGGGCCGGCCTCGGCGATCCCGGGGTTCGCCCCGGCGCTCGGCACCGAACTGGGGCTCCCGGTCATCGTCGGGTCCGTGCGCGGAGCACCCTCCGGCCTCGAGCCGTCGGTGTCCGTCGCCGCCGGACTCGCCGTCCAGGAGGCGGTGGCAGCATGAAGGCCGTCAACCTCATCCCCGCCGAGGACCGGCGCGGGGCCGGCGGAGCGGCCGGTCGCTCCGGTGGCGCCGTCTACATCGTCCTCGCGCTCCTCGCCCTCCTCGTCGCGGGCGTCGCGGCGAACACGCTCGTCGGCCGCAGCGTCGACGACCGCAAGGCCGAGTTGGCCGCCCTCGAGAAGGAGGTCGCGACCCAGCAGGCCCGGACGGCGGAGCTCCAGAGCTTCGCCGCGTTCCGCACGCTGAGCCAGGCGCGCATCGAGACGGTGCGCAGCCTCGCGACGAGCCGCTTCGACTGGGGCGCGGCGCTCAACGAGGTCGCCCGGGTCACGCCGAAGCGGACGTGGCTCACGTCGATGTCCGCGACGGTCGCCCCCGGCGTCGCCGTCCCGGGCGGCGGAGCCGGCGGCCTGCGCAGCGCGCTCGGCGTCCCCGCGATCGAGATCTCGGGCTGCACGACGAGCCAGAAGGGCGTCGCCCGGACGCTCACCGCGATGCGCCGCATCGAGGGCGTCCGGCGCGTCTCGCTCTCGAGCGCCGAGAAGGCCGACGCCGGCAGCGGCGGCGGTGGCGCGGGCGGGGACTGCCGTCAGGGCGATTCGCGCTTCCCGCAGTTCCAGATCGTCGTGTTCTTCGAGCCCCCGGCCGGTGCGGTCCTCCCGACCCCGGGCGCCGGAGCCCCGAACGCCGCGGCGCCCACCCCGGCCGCGGCGACGACCCCCGACCCGGCGGCGGAGGACCCGGCGGTGCCGGCGACCCCGGCCGCCGGCGCGGAGGGCGCCCAGACGTCTCCCGCGCAGGAGACGACAGAGGGCGAGCTCACCGACGGCCAGGCCGCGAAGGGCGCCGTCGTCGACGCCGAGGAGGACTCCGAATGACCGCGCGTGACCGCAACATCCTGTTCGGCGTCGTCGGGCTCGCGATCGCCGCGGCCTTCTGGTTCCTCGCCCTCGCGCCGCAGCGCGACGAGGCGGCGACGCTGAAGACGAGCATCGCCGAGGCGAGGACCGAGCTCGACACCGCCCGTCAGGGTGCTCTCGAGGCCGAGAAGGCGCGAGAGGCCTATGACAGCGACTACGCGACGGTCGCCCGCCTGGGCAAGGCCGTCCCGGCCGACGACGACGTCCCGTCGCTCGTGTTCCAGCTCGAGTCGGCCGCGCAGGACGCCGGTGTCGACTTCCGGTCGATCCGGCTGGAGGCGAGCGGTGGACCGGCCCCCGTCCAGGTCGCGACCCCCGCGCAGAACGCGGCCGCCGTCGGTGCCGCCGAGAAGAGCGGCGAGGCCGCACCGGCCCCGGTCCAGACGCCGACCGAGGCGGTCGCCGCGGCCCTGCCTCCCGGCGCGTCGATCGGCCCCGCGGGCTTCCCGACGATGCCGTTCAGCTTCACCTTCCAGGGGAGCTTCCGCAAGCTCGAGGACTTCCTCAACCGGGTCAAGCGCTTCACGCGCATCGACGGGGAGAAGATCCGCGTGAGCGGGCGCCTCCTCACGATCGACGGCCTCAGCCTGATGCCCGGCCCGAAGGGCTTCCCGCAGATGACGGCTCAGATCCGCGCGACGGCGTTCGTGCTGCCCGCGGACGCCGCGCCGGGTGCGGCAGCCGCCACGCCCGTCGGCGGTGCCCCCGCGGCGCCCGGGACGCCGACCGCTCCGGCCACGTCCGCCACCCCCGGAGGAACGCCATGAACGTGCTGCGCAGCATCGGGCAGGATCTCGTCGAGAAGAAGCTGTGGCCCGTCGCGGTCGCCCTCGTCGTGCTCCTCGCCGCCCTCCCGGTCCTCCTCGGGGGCGGTGGCGACGATGTCGTCGTGCCCGCCGAGTCGGCGGCGGTCACCGCCGCG
>JBFIDS010000088.1:0-9836 GCA_041603715.1 Paraconexibacter sp.
GCCGCGGGCTACCGGGGCCTCGAGCCCTCGACCGGGACGTCGTCGAGCGCGGCGCGGTCCCAGCCGGCGTTGTCGGCGGCCGCCTCGTACGTGCTCTGCAGGAACCCGAGGAGCGCGGCGTCTGGATCGGGCACAGTCCGGACGGCCTCGTAGGGCAGGAGGTACTGCCCGAACTCCTCGGTGTAGAACGCCGCCTCCGGGAGCACACGATGCTCGCGGAAGCCGTCCGGCTCGGGGTAGGCGTAGGCGTAGAACGCGCCCTCCTCTCCCCCGCCCGGCCAGAACCCGCAGCTCGAGAGCTCGTGCGAGTAGCCCTCGACCATCACCCAGTCACCGCAGTTGGGTGCCCCGCCAGGGTGGCGTGGCGCCTCGCGACCCGAGAAGCGGGTGACGGCGAGGTCCATCGCGCCCCAGAAGAAGTGGACCGGGCTGACCTTGCCGGCGAACCGCCCGCGAAACTCCCTCAGCACGCGGTCGGCCTGAACGAGCTGGCGCCAGAACGCGTGGACGGCGTCGGCGTCGTAGGAGCCGTGCGTCTCGTCCTGTGCGAACGGGATCGCGGGATCGACCTCGTTCGGCGTCGGGCTGATCGTTGCGTCGATGCGCAGCTCGTTCAGCGCGCGCATCACCTCGTCGTAGAACGTCGCGACCGTCTTCGGCTCGAGGGCGATCTCGGCGTGCGCACCGCTGTCGGAGTCGATCCGCAGGCGGTGCTCGTGGAAGTCGAGATCGACGGAGAACGTCCGCGTGCCGTCCGGGATCGAGCCCGTCGTCAGGCCGCGTGGCGTCACGTAGAGCGTGGACCGCCACCAGTGGTTGACCATCGGCGCGCCGGACAGCCGCAACTTCCCGACGATCTGGAGCCACATGTGGAGCGTGTCCCGTGTCGCGGTCCAGTCCTCGACGCGCAGCGCGGGCCAGGCGCCCCCGGGTCGCAGGTCCTCGTGGGCGTTGGGCATGCTCATGGGGTGCAGAGTATCCCCCGCATTTGTGCACCTCCACGACGCGACGGCCCCCGCCGGCGGGGCGCGTGAGGACACGGCCGTAGGGTCGGCCTCCCGCCCGACGAACGACGAGAGGCCCCCATGCACGAGACCGTGATGTTCGACAGCGCCGGTCTGCGGTGCGCGGCCGACCTCTACCGCCCTGACCCCGAGAGGTTCAGCGGGCCCCGCCCCGGCATCGTGATGGGCCACGGCTTCGGGGTCGTGAAGGAGGCGCTCCCGCCGCACGCCGCCTACCTCGCGGACGCGGGCTACGTCGTCCTCGCGATCGACTACCGCACGTTCGGGTCCAGCGAGGGCGAGCCCCGCCGCCAGCTCTTCCCGCTGCGGCAGGTCGAGGACTTCCGCAGCGCGATCTCGTGGCTCGAGCGGCGGACGGACCTCGTCGACCCCGACAGGATCGGCATCTGGGGAGTGAGCTTCGGCGGAGGCGTCGCCCTGTACACCGCCGCGGTCGAGCAGCGGGTCAAGGCCGTCGTCGCCCAGAGCCCGGCGCTCGGACGGCGATGGACGCGGTCGCTGCACAACCCGTTCGAGTGGGAGCACCTCCAGGCACTCCTCCTCGCCGATCGCCGGGCCCGCGACGCGGGCGGCAAGGGGGCTGTGATCCCGCTCACGGCGATGCACGGGACCGGGCAGGCATCGGCCATGCCGGGAGACGAGCTCGCCGTGGCGTTCTGCGAGGCGGCCGAGGAGGCGATGCCGACCTACCGGGCCGAGATCACCCTCGAGTCCGTCGAGAAGGTCCTCGAGTTCTTCCCCGACCGGATCACCGACCTCATCGCGCCACGCCCCCTGCTCATCGTCACCAACGGCGCGTACGACCTCCACCACCCCCTCGACCAGGTGCGCGTCGCCTACGACCGGGCGGGCGAGCCGAAGAAGCTCGTCGTTCTCCCGTACGACACGGTCGGGCTCTACAGCGAGCCCGGGCTCAGCGTTGCGATGCGCCACGCCGTCTCGTGGTTCGACCGCCATCTCGCCGCCGACCAGAAGGCCGCCGCGGAGGCGGATGCGCTCTCCCTCGCCGACGGCGGCTGACCCGCGCTGCGGGAAAGGGGCGACGAGAACCGCGGGAAAACCCGGATCGCGGGGGCCGCGAGCGGCGGCAGTATCCCGACCTCGTCCACGACCTCCGATTGGAACCGAATGTCCCTGCACCAGCGAACGGTCCCCGGCAACTCGAACGCGGGTCCCGGCGAGCACAGCACCGGCCGCAGCCACAACCCCACGGTCAGCTACGAGGTCTCGGGCCCCGTGCGGTGGCTCGATGCCCCGGGCGCCCGGCTCGTCGTGCACGTCCGTGAGGCCAACGGTCACTCCGGGCGCTACCTCGATCAGGACGTGACGTTCGATCTCGCCGGAGTCGACGTGCCCACCGACCTGCTGCCCGGCGTCCTCGTCCGCGTCCGCGCGCGGATGGCCCGCGACCTCGGGGCAGACGGGCCGGACCCGGTGCCGGCGGCCGCGGTCGAGGTCGTCGACTGATCGACGAACGCGGGCTCCTGCTTCGAGCGCCCGCTGCGACCCTTCGCCGCGCGGTTCGCGTCATCCTGCGTGGAGTCCCCCCGCGCCCATCGGGTTCACGGCACGACGACGGCCGCGCCCGACAGGCGCCCGTGCCGCAGGTCGTCGAGCGCGACGTTCGCGTCCTCGAGCGCGTACTCGGTCACCGACGTACGGACCGGGACCCGCGGGGCGAGCGCGAGGAACTCCTCGCCGTCGGCGCGGGTGAGGTTCGCGACCGAGCGGAGCGTCCGCTCGCCCCAGAGGTCCCGGTAGGGGAACGCCGGGATGTCGCTCATGTGGATGCCGCCGCAGACGACCGTGCCACCCGGGACGACCGCGCGCAGCGCCACGGGGACGAGCTCCCCGGCGGGCGCGAAGATGATCGCGGCGTCGAGAGGCTCCGGGGCCTCCACGTCCGACGGTCCGGCCCATGTCGCACCGAGGCCGAGCGCGAAGGCCTGAGCGGTGTCGTCACCGGGGCGCGTGAACGCGTACACCTCCCGGCCCAGGTGGCGGGCGACCTGGACGAGGATGTGCGCCGCGGCCCCGAACCCGTAGATGCCCAGGCGCTGCACACCCTCCCCGCACAGGCGCAGCGACCGGCAGCCGATGAGCCCCGCGCACAGCAGGGGCGCGGCCTCGACGTCGGAGAGGCCGTCGGGAACCGGGAAGCAGAAGCGTTCGTCGGCGACGACGTGCTCCGCGAGGCCGCCCTCGATGTCACAGCCCGTGAACCGCGCCCGCGGGCAGAGGTTCTCGCGGCCCGAGCGGCACGCCGGGCACTCGCCGCAGGTCCAGCCGAGCCACGGGACGCCGACCCGCCGGCCCGTCCCGTGCACGGCGCCGACGATCTGGTGCCCGAGGATCCGGGGGGTGTGAGCGACCTCCACCTCCCCGTCGAGCAGATGGAGGTCCGTCCGGCACAGTCCGCACGCCCCCACCTCGATGAGCAGCTCGCCCGGCCCGGGGCGCGGCACCGCGACGTTCGCGGGGCGCAACGCCCTCCCCACGCCGTCGAACAGCATCGCGCGCATCATGGCCGTAGGCGTATCACGACCCCCATGTGATCGGACGGCCAAAGGCCGGTCGGCGTCCGGTTGGCGGGATCGTCGCCGACGATCCATCCGCGGTCGACGCGGAGCGCCGACCCGTCGGCATCCCGGGCGAGGACGAGGTCGATGCGGTGGTCGATCCTCGACAGGTCGGGGTCGTCGACGGTCTCCGAGAGCCCGGACGTGAACCCGTCGCGCGGGGGCACCAGCTGGGTCCAGGCGTCCGAGAACCCGCCGGCCGTGGTGAGGAGGTCGTACGCCGCGGAGTGCGGGACCGGGACCGGGTCGGTGGGCTTCGTGCTGTCGTCCAGCGGGTCGGAGTTGCAGTCGCACACGAGCACGACGGAGCGCCCCGCAGCGGAGGCCGGGCCCCGGAGCAGCTCCTGGGCCTGCAGCAGCGCGATGAGCGAGCTCTGCGACTCGAGGTGCGTGTTGACGAACCGGAAACGCGTCGCGCCGACGCGGACGTCCGCCCAGTTGTACCCGCGGATGAACGCGAACGAGGCGCCCGCGATGTCGAGCGACAGCCGCGTCGCGTACTGGGCTCCCCCGTGCGCCTCGATGCGGACGGGACCGGTGTCGCGCTTGAGGATCACGTCCCGCATCGTGAGCCGCACGTCGCGGCTCGTCGGGTCGCCGGGCAGCGCGGCGAACGAGGGGCCCTCCACGTCGGACTGCACCTGGCTCGTCACGACGCTGTAGCGCTGGTTCTCCTTCCGGAGCGCCGCCTGGAGGAGCGCGAGGAAGTCCTGGTGCACCACGGTCGCGTTCGCGACGCCCACCGCATCCAGCTCGAGCGGTCCCGTGCGCCACAGAGCGACCTCCTGCAGACCGATCAGGTCGGGCTTGCGCTCCGCGATCTCGCGGGCGAGGAGCCGTGATCGCGCCGGGAAGTCGGTGGCGTCGACGATCCCGCGCAGCGTGTCGTTGGCCCGTCCGAACGCGAGGAGCGCATCGATGCCGCCCAACCCGGCCGTCGCGGCGAGGGGTCGCGTGATGTCGCCGCCGAGGTACACGTTGCGCGTCATGACGGAGACGGGCTGGTCCGCCCGGGCAGCGGTGACGGCCGGGCCCGCAACGGCGAGGCAGGACAGCACGGCGGCGATGAGGCAACGGACGGACGGGGACATCGCGACTCCTCGGTCTTGGTGTCGCGAGTGTCGCGCCCTCGCACGGCGGCCGCCACACGAGATCCTCCCCCACGCCGGGAGCGGTTTCACCCGCGCGCGGCCGTCGAAGTCCGACAGGCACCGGTGGAACGGACCGCCGGTCGACGGGCGAGCGGAGAACGCGACGTGCTGGCGCACGCGTGGATCGGCGGTGAGGGCCCGGCGTCCCGAACGACAGACTGCGCCGGCCGGACGCGCCCAGTCGCGGCCGCGCCCTGCCGACCTGCCACCCGTGGGAACCCGATCAGGACGCCCCGGGGGGCGTGCCCGCCCCGTCCTCGGGGTACGTCCCGGTGCCCGGGTCCGTCGTGGGCGCGGGCTTGCGGCAACCCCCTCGGCGACCGCCGTGGCGACCCCCGCGCCGCGGGCCGCTGCTGCGCACGGAGGCGAAGGCCGACCGGACCTCCGCGGCGGTCACGCCGAGGCGCTCCGCGAGCATCGCGTCGCGCTGCGCCCTCGTCTCGCGCTCCGGCGATGCCTCGACCGCGGCCTTCACCGCGGACCGGGCCTCCTTGAGGGCGCTGAGTGTCGTGCCGAGTGCCTCGGCGACCGACGTGAGCTGCGCGTCGGTGAGCCGGCGGGGGGCGCGCTTCTTCTTGCCCTTCTTCTCGTGGACCTGGGACGAGGAGGGCTCGCCCGGGGTCGGGGAGTCGGCCGAGGACTGCGCGTGCGCACCGGCCGGCAGCGCTGCGAGCAGGGCGGCCGAGGCCAGGACGGCGAGCGACGTGCGAAGAGGGGACATGGAGCTCCTTGGTCGGGGGCGCCCGCCGACCGTTCGGCGGGCTGATACGAGAGACACGCGCGACACCCCGCGGACGTCAGGAACGCGCGGCGCGGGCCTGGACCGACGGTCGATGCCGCCGGCTCCGCTTCTCCCCCGAGGTGCCGCTCGGGATCGAGCCGGTGATCGGGCACGCGGTGCTCAACGGGGTCCCGGATCGCGTCGCCCGTGGGCAAGAATCTCAGTACATTGCCGCAGACTTCCAAGTCGAGCACCTCATTTTCTTACGTTCAGCGCGTCGGCGGCCGATAGGCGGACCATGTCGCGATTCCCGCAGCGGGTGGTCTTCGCCACGAGCCTCGTCACCGTCCTTCTCGTCGGTGGCCTCGTGCTCGCGCTCTTCTCGGCCCGGGGGCAGTCCCGGTCCGATCTTCAGGTCGGCTTCGAGCAGCGGGCGGAGATCGCCGCGGCCCTCGTCGAGTCGATCCTCACCCAGGCGGCGGAGTCGACCGGCGTCGAGCACCGCGCGGCGTTCTCCGGGGAGTCGGTGACGACCGACGCGGTCCGCGACGCCGTGGCCGTCCCGGGGGGTGCGACGATGGTCGTCGGCGAAGACCGCCGCACCCTCGCCGCGTGGCCGCGGGACACGAAGCGCACCGAAGACCTCGACGTCGCCGTCGACGCGGTCCTCGAGGGCGAGGACTGGCGCCTGCAGCACGGCGCGGAGGACGACGCTCCGATCCACGTCGTCTCGGCGATCGATTCACCCTTCGGCCGTCGTGCCGTCATCTCTTCCTTCCCCGGCGTGCTCCTCCAGACGTTCCTCGGGACCTACCTCGACCGGGTCCGCTCCGCGCAGGACTCCGCCTTCCTCGTCACCACCGACGGCCGCGTGCTCGCCAGCGGCGGCGGTCGGCCCGTCGATCGCGTCCCCCTGCCGGAGAGCGGTTCGGGCCGGATCGTGCTCGCCGGCCAGGAGCAGTACGCGGCGAGCAGCCCCGTCGCGGGCACCGACTGGTCGGTCGCCGTCGCGGTCCCCGAGGCCCGCCTCTACGCGCCCGTGCGCGGACTTTCCGGCGCCATGCCGTGGGCGCTGCTCGTCGGCGTGACCCTGCTCGCGCTCATCGTCATCGTGCTCGTACGGCGCCTGGCGCGCGGCTCCTCCAAGCTCGCCGAGGCGAACGTCGCCCTCGCGGCCCAGAACGAGGAGGTCGTCGCCGCCAACCGTATGAAGAGCGACTTCCTCGCGACGATGTCGCACGAGCTGCGCACGCCGCTCAACGGGATCATCGGGTTCGCCGAGCTCATGCACGACGGGCGCGTCGGGCCGGTCTCCGACCAGCACCGGGAGTACCTCGGCGACATCCTCTCGAGCGCCGACCATCTGCGGCGGCTGATCGACGACGTCCTCGACCTCTCGAAGATCGAGGCCGGGAAGATCGACCTGCGGCCCGAGCGCGTCTCGTGCCGCGCCGTCGTCGAGGAGGTCTGCGACGTCGTCGGGTCGCTCGCGGTGCGCAAGGACATCACGCTGAACTGCCAGGTCGATCCGGCGATCGACCCGCTGCACCTCGACCCCGGCAAGCTCAAGCAGGTTCTCTTCAACTACGTGAGCAACGCGCTGAAGTTCACGCCGGAGGGCGGGACGGTCTCGATCACGGGGAACGTCGTCGAGGGTGACCGCTTCCGGCTCGTCGTCGAGGACGACGGTCCCGGGATCGGGCAGGAGGACCTCGACCGGCTGTGGTCGGCCTTCGAGCAGCTCGACACGGGCTCCTCCCGGCGACACGGCGGGACCGGCCTCGGGCTGTCGCTCACCCGCAGGATCGTCGAGGCCCAGGGCGGTGAGGTCGGCGTGGAGACCGCGCCCGGGCGGGGCAGCCGCTTCTCCGTGACCCTGCCCCGCGTGGTGACCGCGGAGCCTGCGCCTGTCGCGGAGCCGGCTCCGGGCGATCCCGTGGCGGTCTGAGATGTCCGCCCGGATCCTCATCGTCGACGACAACCCGATGAACCTGAAGCTCGCCCGCCTCGTCGTCACCGCCGAAGGGCACGAAGCCGAGGTCGCCACCGGGGCCAGCGAGGCGATGGCGCTGCTCGGCGAGCGGCGCCCGGACCTGATCCTCATGGACCTCGAGATGCCCGTCGTGGACGGCGTGGAGCTGACGCGGCGCCTGAAGGCGGACCCGCTGACGGCGGCGATCCCTGTCGTCGCGCTCACCGCGGCCGCGATGCACCGCGACCGGGAGCGCGCGGCCGAGGCCGGGTGCGCGGGCTTCGTCACCAAGCCGCTCGACACCCGCGCCTTCGCCGCGACCATCGCCCCCTACCTGCCGGCCGAGGCCGCATGATGTCCACCGCCGTCCCGACGGTGCTCATCGTCGAGGACAACCCGACGACACGCAAGCTCCTGCGTATCACCGTGGAGAGCTACGGCTGCGACGTCCGCGAGGCAGCCGACGCGCGGACGGCGCTCGCATCGCTCGACGAGGACGTCGATCTCATCGTGCTCGACCTCCTCCTGCCCGACATGGACGGGATCAAGCTTCGTGAGCGGATCCGCGAGCACGACGCGGCCCATGACGTCCCGGTCATTGCGGTGTCCGGGTACCGGCAGCGGCTGTACGGCGAGGAGGCCACCGCTGCCGGGTTCGCCGACCGGTTCCCCAAACCGGTCGAACCCTCGGCCCTGCTCGGGGCGATGCAGACGTGGCTCCCGGCCGTGGGAGACGACCTGCCCCGCGGCACGGCGCGCGTCCTGCTCGCCGACGACACCGACGTCCAGCGCAAGCTCACCACGCTGCACCTGCGTGACCGCGGCTACGAGGTCATCGAGGCCCGTGACGGGCTCGAGGCGCTCGAGATCGCGCGGCGTGAGCGGCCCGACGTCGTCCTCACCGACATCCTCATGCCAGGCCTCGACGGGTTCGACCTGTGCCGGCACATCGCCGCCGACCCGGCTCTCGCGGGGACGCCGGTCGTCCTCGCCTCGTCGGTGTTCGTCGAGGAGGCCGACCGTGAGCTCGCGATCGCCGCGGGGGCCACGGGATACGTGACCCGCGAGCCCGACATGTCGGCGATCATCGAAGCGGTGCGACGAGCACTCGTGGATCCGGCGACCCGCCGGCCGGCGCCGGACACCTTCGGCGACATGCACAGCGACCGGCTCGGCCGCGCCCTCGTGCACCAGACCGCCGAGCACTCGGCGCTGGAGCGTGAGCTCGCCCAGCGCGAGGCGCAGCTCGCGATCCTCAGCGGGATCTCCGAGACCCTCGCGACCAGCGCCGACCCCGCGACGATCATGGAGTCGATCCTCGCCCGCTGCCTCGAGGCCACGGGGCTCGCCGGGGCCGAGTTCCGCAGCGCCGGGGGTGCCGTGGCGGTCGGAGACCCCGTACCGGTGAGCGAAGACGAGCTCCAGGCCGCTCTCGACGAGGAGGCGGTGAGCCCCGGCGACGACCGGCTCGTGATCCCGGTCCGGTCCGCCGAGTCCGACCTCGGCGCCGTCATCCTCGGGACCGGAGGTCGGTCGTTCACGGCCGACCAGATGGCGCTCTGCCACGCGGTCGCGCGTCAGCTCTGCCAAGCGGTCGCACTCGCCCGCAGCCAGGCCGAGCTCGTCAGCTCGCGCGAGGAGACGATCTGCCGGCTCGCGACCGCGGTGAGCATGCGCGACGGCAACACGGCCGACCACACGCAGCGGATGAGCGACCTCTGTCGCGCGCTCGCCGAGGCCGTCGGCGTTCCGCCCGAGCGCTGCGAGCTGCTCAGGATCGCGTCGACGATGCACGACATCGGCAAGGTCGCGACACCCGACGCGATCCTGTTGAAGGCCGGTCCTCTCACCACCGTGGAGAGGGCCGAGATCGAACGCCACGCGGAGATCGGGCACACCATCCTGGCCGGCTCGGGGTCCGAGCTGCTCGAGCTCGCCGCGACGATCGCGCTGAGCCACCACGAGCGCTGGGACGGCAACGGGTATCCACGCGGTCTGCGGGGAGAGGAGATCCCGCTCGAAGGGCGGATCGCGGCCGTCGCCGACGTGTACGACGCTCTCACGAGCGACCGGCCCTACCGGCCGGCGATGCCCCTCGAGGCAGTTCTCGACATCATGCGGCAAGGGCGCGGCACGCACTTCGACCCCGCGGTGATCGACGCGTTCCTCGTCGTCGTCGGGGCTCGCGTGACGGACGTCCCGGCCGCGTCGGCGGGCGGTTGAGCGCGCCCGCACCGGGTATCCGGCAGGCGTGTCCACACCAACCCCCACCCCGCGGCGCCCCGCGCCCACGCGCGCCCGGGCGTCGCGCACGACGGACGCGAGATTTCTCGCGACCGTCCGCGACATGGCGGCCCGACTGGGTCGCCACACCGCTCCGGCACGACC
>JBFIDS010000089.1:0-9799 GCA_041603715.1 Paraconexibacter sp.
CGCCGCGAACCCGCAGGACGCGGCGGCCTGGGCGGCGCTCGCCAAGCTCCGCTACCAGCAGGCGGGTACGGGCGAGAACTTCGACCAGACGACGGGGGTCTTCACGGACGAAGGCCGCGTCGAGCTGCGCAAGAGCGAGCAGGCGTGGAACCGCTACCTCGCGCTCGACCCCGAGAAGCCGGACGACCAGGTCGCATCGCTCATGGTCCAGGCGTTCGGGGCGGCCGGGCTCGACAAGCCGGAGGAAGCGGTGAAGGCGATGGAGATCGTCGTCGACAGCCGCGAGGAGTCGCCGGCCCTGTTCGCCCAGCTCGCGGTGTACGCCTACGCGGCCAACCAGACCCGCAAGGGCGACCTCGCCGCCGAGCGGGCGGTCGAGCTCGCCAAGCCCGAGGACCGCGAGCAGCTCAAGGCCCAGATCGACGCGGCGAAGTCCCAGGCGGCGCTCGAGGCGACCCAGGGCGTCGTCGGTCCCGACGGGGGCTGACCTCGCCGCCCCCGGCGGGACGGCCGCCGGGGGCACCGCGCTACACTCCCCGTCTCGCCCTTGTAGCTCAATTGGCAGAGCAGCGGACTCTTAATCCGAAGGTTGAAGGTTCGATTCCTTCCGGGGGCATCTCGAAAGGCCGCGTGACACGCGGCCTTTCTGCTTCCTCTCGTTCTTCACCTTTCGGTGGCTGAACTCGTGCGCCGAGCATCAGATCACGAAGCGCACGACCGGCAAACCGACCCCCACGGCCGACACCTTCGCCGCCGCCGAGGCCCCCGGGCGCCTGATCGTGCGCGGCGAGCGCGGCGCCAAGGTGACGATCAGGCTCAACGGTCAGCCCGTCCGAGGACTGGGCGGGATCGACGGTCGCAGGGCGGTCCGGGTGGATCTCCAGTCCACGAACAGCATCACCGTGGAGCTGCGCGGAAAGCCGGGCACCTCGGTCTCCGTCCGCGTCGAGCAGCGGGTCGACGTCGACACCGATGTCACCGGTGTCGGGATCTACGGCATCCAGGTGTTCGGCTACACCCACGCGACCTACGGCACCGGCGATCTCGACGCTGCGGTCAGCCCCCTCAGGGCCCAGGGCGTCGAGGTGATGTCGGACCCGGCAGGTGCGCCGGGCTCGCGGTTCGTCTTCCTCAAGGACCCCGACGGCACGTACCTCCGACTCGTCGAGGACGTCGGTGTGCCGGCCCAGCCGGTTCCGACCGCGTGACCCGGATGACGTCGATCAGCCTCAACGCGAGCGACCTCGACGCGACACGCGAGTACCTGAAGCTGTTCGGGTTCACCGAGGCCACGCCGGTCCGCGACACGGCCGAGACGGGGACGGCGAAGGCCGAGGCGTGGGGCTTCCCCGGGGGGTACAGCGCCTCCGGCTTCGATCTGAGCAACCCTGCGGACCCCTCCGCGCCGAAGATCGAGCTGCGCCGCTGGCAGTCGCCCTACGACAGCGAGCCGGCCTACCCGCTGCCCGTGAGTCATCTGGGGATCCACCGGATGATCTTCAACTCGACGCTCTCGGACCTCACCGCGGTCGCCGAGTCGCTGAGGGCGGTGGGCGTCCAGGAGGTGGGACCGCCGGCGCGCTGCTGCTCGGGAGAGAGCTCCCCGGGGGGCATCGCACTCTTCATCGGACCGGACAACATGGTCGTCGAGCTCACGGGCCCGATCCCGCGCGAGGGCGCCGGACGCGAATACCGCGGATCGGAGGGCGCCCCGAGCGGGGCGCCCTCGCCGCGTCCGGGCGGACTCCTGACCGCCCGTCAGCGGTCGAAGTCGGTCGAGTCGTAGACGTGGTTGTGCGGGATGTCGACGGTCCGGCTCGTCCCCGGGCCGGTCGTCGGCTCGAGAAGGACGGTGAAGCCCGTCCGTCCCGCCTGGAAGATCGCCGCGATGGTCTGACCCTCGAACGCGTCGGTGTCGCCGACCTCGAGGGTCGCGTCGCGGCCCTCCAGACGGCACGAGATCGAGTGGATCCGCCTCTTGTGAAGGACGTGTCCGACTGCGGACTCTGCGAAGTCACGAAGCTCGGCTTCGCGTGTCTCGTCGACGGCGGACATCAGCGGCCGCGCCTACGCTTGGCCGGCGGGCCGTCGGGCTTCGGGTACTTCTCGCGCTCCTCGGGGGTCATGCGGCGGACGGTCAACGACCCTCCGTCGATCTGCGCCTGGATGTCCGCGAGCTTCTTCTCTCTCGCGTCCTGCGCACGCTGTTGCTGGGGGCTCAATTTCGACACGATTGCAACAAACGGTACTCCTCTGCCCACCTCGGCACCAGAGGACGCCTCCGCGTCCGGCTCCGGCGGGCGCTCAAGGGACGTCGTCCCCGGTCCGATACATGTTCGGTGACCGCGTCAGACGCGCAGGACGACGCGCGGCTCCTCGCGCTCGAGTCGCTCGACATCCTCGACACCCAGCCCGAGGCCGCCTACGACGATCTCGTCACCCTCGCTGCCGTCATCTGCGGGACCCCCGTCGCGATCCTCAATCTCGTCGGCCGCGACCGCCAGTGGGGCAAGGCGCTGGTCGGGCAGGAGAGCTCGGAGGCGCCGCTCGACGTCTCGTTCTGCTCGAGGACGATCCGTCAGCCGAGCGGCGTCATGGTGGTCCCGGACACGCACCTCGACTTGCGGTTCGCCGACAACCCGCTCGTCACGGACAACGATCCCGCGCTGCGCTTCTACGCGGGCGCATCGATCTCCACCGAGGAGGGCCATCGCCTCGGCACCGTGTGCGTCGTCGACCACGTCCCGCGCGAACTCGACCCCGAGCAGATCGGCGCTCTCGAGGTGCTGGCGCGGCAGGCCGGCGCTCAGCTCGACCTACGACGGCGCACCCGCGACCTCGAGGTCGCGAACGCGCAGCTCCGGCACCTCGCTCTCCACGACCCGCTCACGGGCCTGCCGAACCGGGTCCTCGTGTCCGACCGGATCGACACGGCGCTCGAGCGCGCCCGGCGGTCGGGCACACACGTCGCAGTCCTCTTCTGCGACCTCGACGGATTCAAGGCCGTCAACGACGCCCACGGTCACGAGCGCGGCGACCTCGTCCTGCGCGACGTCGCTGCGTGCCTCGTGCGGTCGGCCAGGGCAGGGGACACCGTCGGTCGGCTCGCCGGCGACGAGTTCGTCGTCGTCTGCGAGGGCATCGGCGACGCGGACGAGGCCGAGGTCGTCGCCGAGCGGCTGCGTGCCTCCGTCGCACGGCCGCTCGACGGCCGAACCCTGACGATGAGCGTCGGCGTCGCCCTCAGCGCGCCGGGGGAGGGCGCTCGAGAGCTCCTGGCCCGCGCGGATCGGGCGATGTACGCCGAGAAGACGAACTCGTAGCAGACCCAGAGGATCAGGTGGGCTCGGGGATCACGCTGGCCGCGAACCGCGCCAGGGGGGGCGCGGCGACCCGCTGTGCGGGCCACCACAGGGCTTCGCGGGAGACGACGCTGTGCGACGGGTCGGCGGGGTCCGCCTCGAGGTAGAGCGGCCCGTCCGCGGTGGGCAGCACGCCGCGCACGAACACCCGGTCCGGCTCCGGGACACCGGTCGCGCCGGCGGCCCGTGCGAGCGTCGCACCCAGTCGGCCGGCGGCGAGCGCGGCGAGCCCGCCCGACGGAATGACCCCGGCGACGGCGTCGCCGATGGCGTACAGGGAGTCCGTGCCCGTCACGAGGCCGTCGGGGCCCGCGAGCACGAACCCGCCGACGTCGGCGGGCACCCCGGCGAGAGCCGGGCCGCTGAGGCCGGGCAGGGTGAGGATGCGGTCGGCCTCGAGCCAGCCGTTGGGGAGCCGGACCGCACCGGCGGCCGGGACGTCCGGCTGGGCGACGACGTGCAGGGTCACGCCGAGGCGTCGAATGATCTCCGAGACCGTCGATCCCACGACCGCCCCGAAGCCCTCCAGCGGGACCGCCTCGGGGGTGACGATGCCGACGGACGTCCCCCGCTCGGCGAGCGCGATCGCGAGCACGTAGGCGGGCAGCGTCCAGCCCGTGCCCTTCGGGATCACGATGAGAACGCGCTGCGCGAACCCGGAGGCGATGTCGCCGACGGCCTCGCCGAGATCGGTCCCGGGCCACAGGGTCCACGCGTGCTCGAACGCGGGGACCGCCCGGGCGCCCACGGCGATGACCCCGGTGTCGTAGGGCAGCCGCTCCCCGGTGTCGAGGACGAACGTCCGCGAGTCGGCCTCGACCGCCTCGACCGAACCGGCGACCACCTCCGCGCGGGCGCGTGCGGCGATGGAGTCGACCGGGTGCGACTCGACGTGTCCGCGTCCGAGCGCGGTGTCGAGGTCATGGGCGCGCCAGTGGAACTCGGTCGCCGGGGTGACGATGCGCAGACGCACGGCGTCACCCGCGAGCTCCGTCAGCGTGAGCGCGAGCTCGAGAGCGCCGACGCCGCTGCCGGCGATCACGATCTCGGACGGGCGGGAGGCAGGCGTGCTGGACATGGGAGCGACGGTAGGTCCCTCCCGACGGTGCGGCCTCGGCGCTCGTCGCGGGTCCGCCTGCGTAGTTCTCCGCAGAGGAACGGCCGGTTCCCCCGAAGAGCCCGCCGCGCGGCGCAGCTACGGTGCAGTGATGGCGATGGCCCCTGCGCGCTTCTCGGCCCCCGATGCAGAATCGTCGCGCGTCGCGGCCGATCCCGTCCGGCTGCGCCGGAGCCTGGGCGGCCCCGTCGAGGTCCGTGAGACCCACGTCTCCTGGGTCTTCCTCACCGCGACGACCGCGGTGAAGGTGAAGAAGCCGCTGCGCTTCGACTTCGCCGACCGACGGGCGCTGGCCGCCCGTCGTGAGGCCTGCCTCCAGGAGGCCGATGCGTTGCGCCGCACGGCCCCCCGTCTCGCCGCGGAGGTGCGCGGCGTCGTCGAGATCGGGACGGGGTACGCGCTCGCCGACCCCGACGATCCGGCGGCCGTCGACGTGGCCGTCGTCACCCGCCTCTACGACGAGTCCGCGACGCTCGCGGCCGCCCTCGAGGCCGGAAACGCGGGACCGCGTGAGGTGCGCGCCGCCGGAGCCGCCATCGCGCGCGTCCACGCCCGTGCGCAGCGTGTCGCCGCCCCCCTGGACGAGAGGACCGTCGGCGATCGCAACCTCGAGGGCCTCGCCCCCCTCGCCGCCGGACTGATCCCCGCCGTCGCGCTCCTGCGCGCCCGGCACGCGGCCGACGCGTTCGTGCTGCGCGAGGAGCGCGCCGGGCGGCGCCGCACGGGCGCCGTCGTCGACGGTCACGGCGACCTGCGCTGCGAGCACGTCCTCCTCGGCGGGGAGATCGCGCTCGTCGACCCCCTCGACATCCCCGAGCTGCGGAGGGTCGACGTCGCCGACGATGTCGCCTTCCTCTGCGCCGACCTCGAGCACCGCGGCCACGGCGAGCTCGTCGACGACCTCCTCGCCGGCTATGCCGAGGGTGGAGGTGACCGGCTCCCCCTCGACCGGGTCGCGTTCCACGCGGCCTATCGCTGTCTCGTTCGTGCGAAGGTCGCGCTCATCCGCGCACGCCAGGGGGGCGGGGGCGACGGCGGTGCGGGTGCGCTCGTCGATGCGGCGCGACGGTGGGCGTGGCGGAGTCGCGGGCCCCTGGTCGTGCTCGTCGCCGGCCCTCCGGCGAGCGGCAAGTCGACGCTCGCGCGCGCCCTGAGCGCCGCGAGCGGCCTCCCTGTCCTCTCCTCCGACCTCCTCCGCGACCGCCGGGCGGGGTACTCGGACGACGCCCGCTCCAGGGTCTACGAGGAGATCGCCTCCCGGGCGGCGGCGTGTCCCGGCGGGTGCATCGTCGACGCGACGCTCGGGGACCGGGGGCTGCGGCGGCGGCTCCTCACCCGACTCCAGGAGCGCGACGTCGTCGGCGTCGAGTGTGCCGTCGGCGAGGCCGTCGCCGCCCGGCGAGCACGCGAGCGTCGCCCCGACGGCGCGTTCGGCTCCGAGGCCGACGAGGCCGTCGCCCGGCGGCTCGCCGCGCGGCACGAGCGCCTCGACGAGCTGCCGCGGTCCGACCGGGTCCTCGTGGACGGGGAGCAGTCATCGGACGAGAACGTCCACGCCATCGAGTCCTGGCTCGACCGGCGGCTGGTCCAGCGGGTCGATCCCACCGCGTGAGACCCGCGAGCGAGCCTCCGCAGTTGCCCGCAGCCGAGCACGGGCGTCCTGCGGAGGACGGAGGGCCACCGACTTCCTACGGTTCAGGCATGTATCTCGGAGACACACCCCTCGCCGCCGCGTGGAGCACCGCGCTTCGCGCCCGGGATGTGATGACCGGGCGCATCGTCAACTGCGATCCCGACACGCCGCGCGAGCACGTCGCCCGGCTCATGGCCGAGGAGCGGATCCACTGCGTCGTCGTCTCGGGTGTCGCCCGGTCCGTGGATCGGCTCGACTGGGGCGTCGCGTCGGACAGCGACCTCCTGCGCGCCGCGCTCGCCGGGGACGAGAGCAGCGCGGGTCAGCTCGCCCGCACGGAGATGGTGACCGTCCAGGAGGACACGTCGCTCCCCGACGTTGCGCGCGTCCTCCTCGAGCACGAGGTCGCCCATGCCCTGGTCCTCGTCGGCACGCGCCCCGTCGGGGTCATCTCGACGCTCGACGTCATCGAGGCCATGGCGCGATGACGGACTCCGCGCTCATCGTCCACGCAAGCCGGCACGGGTACTCCGCCGCGATCGCCCGGCGGGTCGCCGCGACGCTCGGCGAGCATGTCGCCGACGTCCGGGTCCACGATCTCGGCGCGGGTGCCGATCCGGACCCGGCCGGGGCCTCGGCGGTCGTCGTCGTCGCCTCGGTCCACATCGGCCGCCACGCGGCGGCCGCGGTCGACTGGATCGTCCGCCATCGTGCCGCGCTCGACGCCTGTCCGACCCTGCTCCTCTCCGTGACGCTCACGGCGGCGGAGGACTCCGATGCGGCACGTACGGTCACCGCCGGCGTGATCGCCGAGCTCATCGAGCAGACGGGGTGGCACCCCGGCCGCGCCGAGGCGGTCGCCGGCGCGATCCAGTGGCGCGCCTACGACCCGGTGACCCGGCTGCTCATGCGCGTCAAGCTCCGCCACCGCGACGACGTCCCCCGCGACCGCTCCCGTGACGTCGAGTACACCGACTGGGTCGCGCTCGACGGGGTCGTCCGCGACCTCGGTCGCGCGGTGGCGGCCGACGGCTCGCCGGACGGTCCTCGTCCGGCCCCGTACGCCCGGACTCCGTAGTCGTCCGCAACGAGAACGCGGCGCTCCCCGCTCCCCGCGACGCCAGGGCCCACCTACCGTCGCACCCACCATGTCGACCACTCCCACCCAAGCGACGACGCGCGTCATCCTCGCCGACGACCATCGGATGGTCCGGGAGGGCCTGCGGATGCTGCTCGACGACGCCGGCGGCATCGAGGTCGTCGCCGAGGCGGCGACCGCCGACGACGCGCTCCGCCTCGCCCACGGGCACAAGCCCGAGATCCTCGTGCTCGATCTCAACATGCCGGGTCGGCCGTCGCTCGAGATCCTCGCCGACCTGCCCGCGTCCTCGCCGCGCACTGCCGTGATCGTGCTCACGATGCAGAGCGGCACCGCCTTCGTCCGCGAGGCGATGCGCGCCGGGGCTCGCGGATACGTCCTCAAGGAGGCGGCCGGCGACGAGCTCGTGCGCGCGATCGAGGTGGTGCTCGCCGGCGGCACGTACCTCACGCCGGTCCTCGGGGCGCGGCTCGCCTCCGAGCCCGACGGGCCGCCCGACCTCCCCGACGCGCTCACGCGCCGGGAGGCCGAGGTCCTCGGCCTGCTCGCCCTCGGCTTCACGAACGCCGAGATCGCCGCACGGCTGCATCTCAGCCAGCGCACGATCGAGACCCACCGCGCCCATCTGCAGAGCAAGACGGGGTGCGGTTCGCGCGCGGCCCTCGTGCGCTACGCGTTCGCCCACGGGCTCCTCCCGGAGATGAGCGGGGATGACTCCGCCGCCTGAGCGTGGTGCGGGGTCCGCGGGCCGCCCCGAAGACGATGTGCGGGGAACTACCCAGCGTGCCGCGTGCGCGGACCTGAGTTCCGCGCCGTGGTCCGACAGTACGTTCGATGTCATGCTCCCCGCCTCCAAGATCCTCGTCGGCGTCGACGGCCGCCAGGGTGGCCGCGACGCGATCACCCTGGCGCGTGACCTCTCGGCGCCCGAAGCGGAGATCGTGCTCGGCCACATCTGGTCGCGCGACGTCCTCTCCGGGCGTGACCGCACGGAGGAGGCGCAGGCGCTCCTCGCCCGCGAGGCGCAGCGAGCGGGCATCCACGCCACGACCGACGCCGTCGGCGACTCGCGGACCGCGGCGGGAATGCGGCGCCTGTGCGCGCAGCACGAGCCGGACCTCGTCGTCGTCGGTGCCTCGCACCGCTCCGCCGCGGGCCGCCTGCTCGTCGGCGACCTCGGCCGCGCGCTCGTGCACGAGCTGTGCTGCCCGGTCGCCGTCGCCCCGCAGGGCGCAGCGTCCTCGCCGCTCGCGCTCATCGGCGTGGCCTGGGACGACAGCGACGCCTCACGGGGCGCTCTCGCCGCCGCCCGTGCGCTGGCGGCCGCCACCGGAGCCGAGCTGCAGCTCTTCCACGCCGTCGAGCCGCCCCCGGTCGCGTTCGCCTCCCCGGCGGCGCCCATGTTCGTCGCGGGGCTGTCGGTCGCCGAGATCGAGCGCTCCCGCGAGGAGACGGACGCCCTCGGGGACAGGCCCGGCATCGTCGAGGTGGGACCCTCCGTCCCCGGCCTCATGCGGCTCAGCGCGGAGGTCGACCTGCTCGTGATCGGCGCGGGACGTCACGGACTGCTCCACCGCATCGTGCTCGGCAGCCATGCCGACATCGTCATCCACGACGCGAAGTGCCCGGTCGTCGTGGTGCCGGAGGCCTCCATGAAGGAGGCACGCGCCTCGGCGGCGCTCGCCGCCGAGTGCGTGTCGCCCGGCGGCGAGGATCTCGCGCGGGGTGGGTCGTGAGCCCGCTGCGCGTCGTCATCGCCGGCAGCGGCGTCGCCGGGCTCGAAGCGCTTCTCGCGCTGGAGGAGCTCGCCGGTGACCGCATCGAGGTCATCGTCGTCTCCCCGCAGACCGGGTACCGCGTGCGCGCGCTCGCGACGCGCGCCCCGTTCGGGGACGGCACGTCCCCGCAGTGGTCGATCCCCGGCCTGTGCCACCGCCACGGCGCGCGGTTCGTCCAGGGCGCGATCCGGGAGGTCGACGCCGGAGCCCACGAGGTCGAGCTCGACCGTGGGAGACGGATCCCCTACGACGCGCTCCTCGTCACCACGGGCGCGTCGATCGACCGTGCGATCTCGGGCGGGTCGCTGTTCACCGACGGGCCGGCGGAGGTCGAACGCGTCCATGGGCTCGTCCAGGACGTCGAGGGCGGCTGGACCTCGCACGTCGCATTCGTCGTGCCCCCCGGCCTCACCTGGTCCCTCCCGGCCTATGAGCTCGCCTTCCTCCTCGCCGAGCGGGCGCGGGCGATGTGCGTCCAGGCCGTCGAGCTGAACATCGTCACCCGGGAGGAGCGGCCGCTGGAGGTCTTCGGGCCGGAGTCCTCGGACGTCGTACAGCGCGCACTCGGGGAGGCGGGGATCGGCATCGTGACCGGCGCCGACGTCGCCGAGGTCGACGGGCGCGACGTGCTCGGCCGGGACGGCACGGTGATCACGCGGGCCCAGCGGGTCGTCGTCCTCGGAGCGATGCACGGAAGCGCGCCGCGAGGCCTGCCCTCCGACGACGACGGCTTCGTCCCGGTCGACCCGACCGGGGCCGTCGTCGGCGTCCCCGACGTCTGGGCGGCCGGCGACGGGACCGACGAGCCGC
>JBFIDS010000090.1:0-9744 GCA_041603715.1 Paraconexibacter sp.
CGCGCCGTTCTCCTCCTCCTCGTCCTCCTGGCCGGCTGCAGCAGCGACCCGTCGTCCGCTCCCCCGCCGGCGCCGCCGCCGGTCCCGGCCCCGCCCGTCCAAGCCGCGCCGGTCGGACCGCCCACGATCGAGGAGATCGTCGTGGGCGGTTCCCCCGCGGTGATCGCGACGCCCCCGCAGCCGAACGGGCGGGCCGTCCTCTACGTCCACGGCCTCGGCGAGGACCACCGCTCGATCTTCGCCTCCCCGAGCCTCAATCCGCTCGTCACCGCGCTCCTCGGGGCGGGCTACACCGTCGCCGCGAGCATGGGGGCGGGAAACGCGTGGGGCAACCTCCCGGACCTCCAGGCCCACGCGGCGCTCGCCGCCGGGCTGCAGGGCCGCGGGCTCGCCCTGTACGTCCTCGCGCAGTCGATGGGGGGCGCCTCGGCGACCCAGCTCATCGACGTCGTCCGCCCGCAGGCCTGGGCGGGGATCTTCCCGGTGTGCGACGTCTCCGCGGTGCACCGGCTCGGCCGCTTCACGGCGTCGATCGATGCAGCCTGGCCCAACGGCCCTCCGGGCCCGTTCCGCGCGCAGAACGTCCAGGGCCTGCGGATGACGTTCTGGCACTCGCCGCAGGACACGCAGGTGACGAAGGCCGAGAACACCGATGTCTGTGCCGCACAGGCGCGCCTGGCCGGCGCCGACGTCGAGGTCATCGAGACGACCGGGGAGCACGGGGACCCCTCGAACTACCAGCCCGCGCGGCTGCTCGCCACGTTCGGGTAGCCGGCCCCCTCAGCCGCGCAGCAGCGCGAGGTCCGCGTCGACCATGTCCGCGACGAGGTCGTCGAACGGGATCCGCGGCTCCCATCCCAGGACCGCCCGGGCCCGGGCGGGGTCGCCGATCGACGGCGTCGCCTCGGGCGGACGGACGAAGGCGGGGTCGACGACGACACGCCCCTCGGGATCGGCGCCTGCGCGCGCGAAGGCCGCCGTCACGAAGTCCCGCACGGTCCGCCCTTCGCCGCTGGCGAACACGTAGTCGCCCGGCGTGTCGTGGCGCAGCGCGAGCACGGCCCCGCGCACGACGTCACGCGCGTCGCACCAGTCACGGACCGCGTCGAGGTCACCGAGACGCAGCTCCTCCTGCAGCCCGAGCGCGATCGCCGCGGCGCCCCTCGTGATCTTGCGCGTGACGAACCGCTCCGGCCGCCGGGGTGACTCGTGGTTGAACGTGATGCCCGCGCTCGCGTGCTGGCCGTGGCGTTCGCGCATGAGGCCGACGAGACGGTGCGCGGCGAGCTTCGAGACCCCGTACGGGCTGCGTGGGCGCGTCTCGGTGTCCTCGTCCTGGGGGTTGACGCCGCAGTCGCCGAAGATCTCGCTCGACGTGGCGACGTAGACGCGCATCGCCTCGTCGGTCTCGCGTGCGGCGGCGAGGAGGGTCGCCGTCGCGGCGGTGATCGCGAGGATGGTCGCGGTCGGGTCGTTCCACGAGTCGGGGACGAAGCTGGGCGCACCGAGGTGGTAGAGCTCGTCGGGCGCGACCTCGTGGACCGCGTGGCGCAGGGAGCCCGAATCGGCGAGGTCGCCCTCGATCTGCTGCCAGCGGCCGGCGACCGCCGCGAGGTTCGGGTGCTCGGCGGCGTTCGCCGAACGGACGAGGCCGACCACCTCGCAGCCCTCGTCGACGAGCTGCTCGGCGAGGTAGGAGCCGTCCTGGCCGGTGATGCCGGTGATGAGGACGCGGCGCGCGGGCATCGGGCGCGTCCCAGCCTAGGGCAACCGGGCGCGGCGGGGCCACCCCACGACGGCCGCCCGGCCGGACGACCTCCCCGGGAAAGACGGCCTTCTGGCGTCCCGCCACACGCCCGGATAGCGTCGGCGCAAGGAACTTCACCGCCCGAAGGAGGACCACCATGCCGCCCGCCGACGACCGCCCCACGTTCCTCGACTGGGAGGAGGTCGCGCCGCCGCCGCCGGCCCGGCAACGGGAGCCCCGCCGCGACGGCCGGATGCGCCCGGTGGTCGTCGCGAGCGTGATCGTCGGCCTGCTGGTCGCCCCTCTGGGCGTCGCCGCGACCGGCAGCGCGCTGCGCGAGGGCGTGCGCAACGGGACCGCCACGAAGGAGACGCAGATCATCGCCGACCACCCGGGGGCGGCCACGCGCCAGTCGAACACCGGCAGCGGGCTCGCCGCGGTCTACGGGTGCCGGCGGGCGTCCGCCGAGTGCACGCGCCACGTGAACCTGCTCGGCGGGCCCGCGGCGGCCTTCGTCACGCGTGGGGACGTGCCCTTCAGCGTCGGCGACAGCGGCGGTGTCGTGACGAACCTCAACGCCGACAAGGTCGACGGATTCGATGCCGCGCAACTGAGGGGCCAGCCGGGACCGGCCGGACCGGCGGGCCAGCCGGGACCGGCCGGACCGGCGGGCCCGGCCGGCGCCACGGGCGCGAAGGGCGACCAGGGCCCTCCCGGTCTGATCGCGACCGCAGGGACGAACCGGACGACACCGGTCGCGCTGCAGGGGTCGAACACCGTCGTCGACAGCGCGGTGATGCGCACGACGATCAGCGTGGACCGCGAGAGCCGGATCATGGCGTCGGCCTCCGGGCAGGCGGAGTTCACCGGCGCCGGCGCCCTGCGCTGCCAGCTCCTGCTCGAGCAGCCGCCGACGTTTTTCATCGGCGGCGCCATCAGCCAGCCCACCGAGTGGTCGATCGGCGCGGCGGGCGCCCGCTCCGTCGTCGCGACCGGCTCGATCGTCGTCGAGTCCGGGACCTGGCAGGTGGGCCTTCACTGCACCACTCCGATCGGGAGCGCCGAGTTCAGCCGGGGAGACCTCGTGGTGTGGGCGGCGGGTGTGTAGCCGCAGCGACGTTTAGAATGCCCCTGTCCGGGGAGGCCTGCGGCACGCTTCCTCCATCGTCTGCGCGACTTTTTGCAGGCTCGTGCGTTGAAGATGCGTACCCTCACCCCGGAAGGAGGGGCTTCATAATGAGCCCCAACGCCGCTGTGACGCTCCCAGACCCCGCCCAGATCGACGAGCCGCTCGAGCTCGTCGATGACGAGAAGCTCGCCGAACCGCCCCCCGGGGTCGATGTCCTCGGCGTCCCCCTCGCCCTGACGGACTACGACCGCACCATGGACTGGATGGACTCGACCGTCGCCAACGACGAGCGCGGGTACATCTGCGTCGCGGCCGTCCACACGGTGATGGCCTGCCAGGAGGACCGCGAGCTGCGCGATGCGGTCCTCAACTCCTCGCTCACGGTCCCGGACGGCCAGCCGCTCGTGTGGGCCATGAACGCGCTGGGCCACAAGGTGTCCTCACGGGTCTATGGGCCGGACCTCATGGCGCGCTACTGCGAGCGCTCGGCCCGCACCGGCACCCGCATGTTCCTCTACGGCGGGCGCAACCAGGGCGCGCTCGTCCAGCTCGCCCTCAACCTCCGCACGCGCTACCCCGGCCTCAAGATCGTCGGCGGCTACAGCCCGCCCTACCGCCAGCTCAGCGCCGAAGAGGAAGCGGGGGTCGCCCGCGAGATCAACCGCTCGGGCGCGGACGTCGTGTGGGTCGGCATCGGCGTGCCGAAGCAGGAGAAGTGGATGGCGGCGATGCGCGACCGCCTCGACGCCCCTGTGCTCGTCGGCGTCGGCGCCGCGTTCGACTTCCACGCCGGCCTCGTCCCGCAGGCCCCCAACTGGATGCAGGCCGTGGGCATGGAGTGGGCCTACCGTCTCAGCCGCGAGCCCAAGCGGCTGTGGCGGCGCTACGCGAAGTACAACCCGCGGTTCGTGGGTGGGTTCGCGCGGCAGTGGGCCGGGCGGGCCGCTCGGCAGAGCCGATAGCGCGAGCGGCCGGTGGCCGACGCGGTCGACACCGTGTCGAGGCGACCGTGGCCGCATCCCGCGCACCTGGGCATCGTCGCGCTGGCGTACTCTCCGCGCGATGCCTTACGACGTCGCGATCATCGGGACCGGCCGCGTCGGCCTGCCGTTGGCACTCGCCTTCGCCGACCGCGGGCTCCGTGTCCTCGGTGTCGACCGTGACGCAGCGATCCTCGCCGCGGTCCGCGACGGGCGGATGCCCTTCGACGAGCCAGACGCGGCGGAGGCGCTCACCAGGGTCACCAAGGCGGGCACGGTCACCTGGTCCGATCGCGTCACGGACGCGGCCGAGGCCGAGCACATCGTCATCACCCTCGGTACGCCGTCGTTCTCCCACATCGAGATCGACCTGCGCGACATCCGCTCGGTGCTCGACGATCTGCTCCCGCACCTGCGCCCCGGGCACGCACTGACCCTCCGCTCGACGATCGCGCCGCGCACGACCGAGTTCGTCGCCGGATACCTCACGAAGCACCGCGGGTTCACGATCGGGGAGGACGTCTTCGTCGCCCATGCTCCCGAGCGCATCGCCGCCGGCAGGTTCTTCGAGGAGATCGTGACGCTGCCGTGCATCATCGGCGGTGTCGGCGCGCGCTCCGGCGAGGTCGTCGGGGCGCTGTTCGAGATCTTCGGCGCGCGGATCGTGCAGACCTCCGCGGTCCAGGCCGAGCTCGCGAAGATCTGGACGAACATCCTGCGCTACGCCACCTTCGCGCTGCCGAACCTGCTCATGATGGACTGCGAGCAGTACGACGCGAACGTCTTCGAGGTCATCGACCTCATCAACCGGGACTACCCGCGGGGCGGGATGAAGCTGCCGGGGTTCACGGCGGGCACGTGCCTGCGCAAGGACTTCGCGTTCAGCGAGGAGCGCTCCACCGCGCCCGGCATGCTCCTCGCGGCCTCGCGGGTGAACGAGTCGGTCCCGCTGTTCCTCGTCGAGGGGACGAAGCGGCGGATCGACTCGCTGAACGGGCGCAAGGTCGCGGTTCTCGGGCTCGCGTTCAAGTCCGCCACCGACGACGAGCGCGACTCTCTCGCCCACAAGCTCATCCGTCTCCTCGAACGCGAGCTCGCCGACGTCGCGATCCACGACCCGTGGGTGGCGACGCCGACGCTGTCGCTCGACGAGGCGCTCGCCGGGGCCGATGTCGTCATCGTCGCCGCCAACCACCCCGAGTTCGGGACGCCGGAGACGCTCGCGGCGATCGCGCGGGTCGCGGGCGCGGAGGCGCTCGTCGTCGATCCGTGGAACATGTGGGGCGCCGGGCAGGTCTTCGCCTACGCGAGCGAGCTCGCGGCGCTGTCTCCGGCGTCGTAGGGGCGGCGCCCCGGCCGTCCCGCGGTCCCCGCCTCGCCTACGCGGAGGTTCCCGGGTCACCTTTGCTGGACCAGGTGCAGCAAACGTGACCTGGGGTGCCGCCGCCGCGCCCCGAGGGGGCGAGCTTCGCGGTCGCAAGTTCGCCGTCGGCCTCGACCTCGGCGCCGACGACGACCTCACCTCCCCGCTGCTCCCCGGGTTCGTGGTCCCGGTGAAGACGCTGTTCGCCTGAGCGCCGCGTCGCGTCGCGTCGCGCGCGGTTACCCTCCCGGTCCTCATGAACCGCGTTCTCGTCACGGGCGGTGCCGGCACGATCGGCGCCGCCGTCGTCCGCCGCCTCCTCCGCGACCCGTCCTTCGAGGTCCGCGTGAGCGACCAGCGCGAGGCGCCGCTGTGGATGCGCGAGGGCTGCGAGGTCCACACGGGCGACCTGCGTGACGTCGAGGAGGCGCGCCGGGCGACGGAGAGCTGCTCGCACGTCATCCATCTCGCGGCGATCGTCGGCGGGATCGGCAACTTCCACAAGCTGCCGTACACGCTCACCGAGGTGAACAACGGGCTCTACAACGCGGTGGTGCGCGCCGCGATCGAGGAGTCGGTCGAGCGGTTCGTCTACGTGTCGAGCTCGATGGTCTTCGAGCGCGCGACCGAGTACCCCACGACCGAGGAACACATCTGGACCTGCCCGGTGCCGAAGTCGGCCTACGGCTTCTCCAAGCTCACCGGTGAGGTCTACGTGCGCGCCGCCCATGACGAGCACGGGCTGCCCTACACGATCTGCCGACCGTTCAACGCCTACGGACCGGGCGAGATGCCCGAGGACGAGCCGGGCATCGCGCACATGGTCCCCGACGTCATCAAGAAGTGCCTGAAGCTGCCCCCCGGAGCCCCGCTCCCGATCTTCGGGGACGGGACGCAGACGCGGACGCTCACGCACATCGACGACATCGCCGACGGGATCGTCACCGCCATGGCGTCCCCGGCGGGTCTGCTCGAGGACTTCAACGTGAGCGCCTCACGCGAGATGACCGTCGCGGAGATCGCGCGCGTCATCTGGGAGAAGTGCGGCCTGGACCCGGAATCCTTCGCGCTCGAGCACCTGCCGACCTACGAGGTCGACGTCGTGCGCCGCTGGCCGGACGTGTCCAAGGCGAAGCGCCTGCTCGGGTGGGAGTCGCAGATCGACGTCGAGGACGGCATCGCGGCGACCGTGGAGTGGCTGCGCGGGGTGGTCTGAGCCGGGGGTGATCCACCTCGTCATCGCTATGCGGTGAGGACGTGGATCACCCCCGCCCGGCCGACGGCATTCAGGTCCGCGCGGTCGCCCACGCGTACGTCATGGCGATGCCGTCGTGGAGCGAGGTCCGCGCGGTGAACCCGAGCTCCTCGCGTGCCTTCGTGACGTCGAGGCAGGAGCGCTGGAGCTCGCCCAGCCTGGCGGGCTGGAAGTCCGGGGCGAAGGCGTCCCCCTCGAGGCCCGCGGCCGCCGCGACCGCCTCACACACTTCGAGAACCGTCGCCTCGACCTGCGTGCCGACGTTGTAGGGACCGAGTGCGTCGGGATGGTCCGCCGCGAGCAGGTTCGCCTCGACGATGTCGCCGACGTACACGTAGTCGCGCGTCTGGAGGCCGTCACCGAACACGGTCGGGCGCTCGCCGCGGGAGGCGCGACCGCAGAAGATCGCGATGACGCCGGCGTCGCCGTCCGGGTTCTGCCGGGGCCCGAAGACGTTCCCATACCGCAGCGTGACGGCCTCGAACCCGTGCAGCCGCCGGGCCCACGCGCAGTACCGCTCGGCGCAGTCCTTGCTCTGCCCGTAGGCCGCCATCGGCGCAGGAACGACCGTCTCGGGCGTCGGCACGACGTCGACCTCACCGTAGATGGCGCCGCCGGTGCTCGTGTTCACGAGCCGCCTCGCGCCTGCCGCGCGCGCGGCCTCGAGGACGTTGATGGTCCCCACGACGTTCGTCGTCGCGTCGAAGGCCGGATCCTCGATCGACACGCGGACGTCGGCCTGCGCGGCGAGGTGGAAGACCGTGTCGGGCCTCTCGGCCGCAAAGAGGTCGCGCATCGCCGTCCCGTCGCGAATGTCGGCGACGTGGAGGACGGCACCGTTCTCGACGGCGTCAGCGAGGTTCTCGCGACGTCCGGACGAGAGGTCGTCGATGACGGCGACGTCGTCGCCGCGGGCGACGAGCGCGTCCACGATGTTCGAACCGATGAAGCCGGCGCCGCCCGTCACGAGTGCCTTCATGCGCGCGCACTCTACGGCCCCGTGGGGGCTCGCGGGGCTCGTCGCGACGTGGCTCGCGTCTCGCCGGAGAGCGCGCAGGATGCCACCGTCATCTCCTCGCGGACGCGTCGGCCGCCAGGTTGATGTGGATCCGGCGGCCCACGCGGCCTGTGAATCCACATTCACCGGGGGGACGGGCGCCCCGAGCCGCGCAAGAACCGCTCAGTCGACGCTGTCGTAGACGTCCGCGAGCGCCGGGGCGACCACCTGCGGTGCCGCGCGGCGGCGGGCCGCCTCGACGGCGCGCACGGGAGCGTCCGAATTCGTGCGCACGGCGAGGAGCGCCTCGGCGAGCGCGTCGACGCGGCCGGGTGGCACGAGGGTCACGTCCCCGGCGAGCTCGCGCAGCGCCCCGACCGCGCTTGCGACCACCGGCACGCCGGCGGCCATCGCCTCCAGGGCGGAGAGCCCGAACGTCTCGTGCGCACGCGAGGGGACGATCGCCACCGATGCCTCGGCGCGCAGCTGCGCCAGGGCTGCCCCCTCGACGTGGCCGGTGAAGCGCACGTCGGCGCCGGCCGCCCGCTGGGCGAGGGCGCCCGCGAGCGGTCCGTCCCCGGTGACGACGAGCGGCACCCCGGCCGCCTTGCAGGCATCGATCGCGACCTCCACTCCCTTCTCGGCCGCGAGCCGCCCGACGACGAGCGCGTGTCCGCCAGGGCGGTGGGTGCGTGCGTCGGCGAGGCGCGTCGCGGCGCCCGGCGCCTCGGGGTCCGCTTCGCGCACGACGTGCCCGACGACGTGGACGGGACGATCGCCGAGCGGCGCGCCCATGACCCGCAGGCGCTCGAGCGCGCTCTCGCTCGGGACGACGATCGCATCGGCCTGCGTGACGAGCCGTGAGGACCACAGCGCCAGCGAGGCGGCGTAGAGCGCGCCCTCCGCCCGGTCGCCGCGGCATCCGAGCTTCACGCCCGGTCGCGTGTCGCGACCGTGGCAGCGCACGCAATCTCGCCCGTCCGGGTCCACGGCAACCCCGACCGCGCAGACGAGCCGGTAGTTGTGGAGGTGCAGGACGACCTTCGCCCCCGCCGCGCGGGCGGCCGCGAGCGCGCGCCAGCCGTAGGTCGGGTTGAGGTTGTGCGCGTGGACGATGCGTGCGCCGCTCTCCGTCACCGCGCGGGTGACGTCCGCGGGACGCAGACCGCCGCGCAGCAGGCCGACCGCCGCGGCGGGTTGGGTCGTCGCCCCAGAGTCGCGCTCCAGCCGCCTCACCGGCTCGCCGAGGAACGACTGCGCGAGCCACGCGAGGTCGTCGACCGCGCGCTCCTCGCCGCCGCGCACGCGGTAGCGATGATGGAGGAAGAGGATCATCGGCCCGCAGAGCGTACGGCCGCCGGTCGCGCGGCACGTTGGCTGGGACAGTTCCGCCAAACGTGACCTGGGACGGGCACACCGCCGATCACCCGGGATGCGCGTGCGCGATGATCACCGTCGCCCCGTGTCCCCTCCGATCCCTCCCAGCGCCGCCGTCGTCATCCCCACGGCGGGCCGCCCCGACTACCTCGACGTCGCGCTCGCGTCGATCGTCCCGCAGGCGGCCGCGGCCGGGGTCGAGATCCTCGTCGTCGACGACGGCCCGAGCGACGCGACCCGGGACACCGCCGCGCGGCACGGCGCCCGCTACGTCACGACGACGTCCCCCGGCGGCCTCAACGCCGCACGCAACCTCGGCCTCGACGCGACCGACGCCGACCTCGTCATCTACGTCGACGATGACGTGCGGGTCGCGGACGGCTGGCTCGCCGCGCTCCTCGCGGCCGCCACCGCGCACCCCGACGACGTCGGGGTCCTCACCGGGCCGATCCGCGCGTCGTTCGAGGGCCACCGCTTCCGCACGTGCGGCCGAGAGGGTGCCCCGATCACGACGACGGACCGCGGCTCCGAGGAGAGCGACGCACCTCACGCGTGGGGCGCGAACATGGCGATCCGTCGCGCCGCGGTCGCGCGGGTGGGCCGCTTCGACGAGGGCGGGCACCTCACGAACGCGGGCGACGAGCAGGAGTGGCAGGACCGCTGGCGCGCCACGGGCGGACGCATCCGCTACGTGCCGGGCGCGGCGCTCGAGCACCGCCGCGCCGGCGACGACGCCCGCATCCGGGCCCTGTGCCGCTCGGCCTACCGCCGCGGTCGCGCGAGCCGCCGCTTCGACGTCTTCAAGCGCACGCATCCCTCCCTGAAGCGCGAGCTGCACACCCTCGCCGGGTGCCTCCTCCACGGTCCGCGGCACGCCTGCATGAACGGGCCGGTCC
>JBFIDS010000091.1:0-9724 GCA_041603715.1 Paraconexibacter sp.
ATCCTCGATCCGGCCGCCGCGCGCCGGGCCCTCGCGGCGCTCGCGGGACTGCCTGACGACCTCCCGCCCGACGAGGCCCCCGAGAAGGTGGGCGCGGTCGTGCGACTCTGCGGCGAGGTGGAGATCACGTTCGGGGACCGGCGGGTCGACCCGCTCCTCCCGGGTCGGCAGGGTCGGGTGCTCGCGACCTACCTCGTGCTGCAGCGCGACCGCCCGGTGCCACGCGGCGAGCTGCTCGATGCGCTCTGGCCCGCCGGCCCGCCTGCGAAGGCCGACGGCGCGTTGCGTGCACTCCTCTCCAAGGCGCGCCGCGCGTTCGGCGGCGAGGTGCTGCGCGGCCGGTCGAAGATCGTGCTCGACCTGCCCGCGCCCGTCTGGGTGGACGTCGAGGTGCTCGCCCGGCGCGCGACCGAGGCGGGGCGGCATCTCGCGGCGGGCGACGCATCCGCCGCGCGGGAGGCCGCGCAGGAGGCCCTCGACGCCTGTGGGCACTCGCCGCTCCTCGACCACGACGCTCCGTGGGTGCACGAGCTACGGCGCGAGCTCGACGTCCACCGGCTCGACGCCGCCGAGAGCCTCGCGTTCGCCGCCTTCGCCCTCGGCGACGTCACCACCGCACTGCAGGCCGCCCGCCGCGTGGCCGAGGACGCGCCGTACCGCGAGTCCGGTCAGGGCGTGCTCATTCGCGCGCTCGCCGCCCGCGGCAACGTGTCGGAGGCCCTCCGCGTCTACGAAGCCCTGCGGCGCCGGCTCCGCGACGACCTCGGCACGGCCCCCTCCGCCGAGCTGAAGGACCTTCACCTCGAGCTGCTCGAGTCGGGCGGGGGATCGTGAAACGTCGGCGTCGCATGGCTCGCCCGCTCGTCGTCTGCATTCGGGCGACGGGAAGACGCCGGCCGCGGACCGGCCTCCTCATGTCGCGCACGCGGACCGGGAGCGTGCGGCTGCGCCGGTGATCAGCCCGCGAGCCGCTCGACCACCTCGGTGAACCGGGCCGGATCGCGCAGCGGCTTGCCGTGCCCGAAGCAGACGAGTGCCGGCTCCAGAGCAGCGAGCCGACGAGCGGACTCGCGGTTGAGTGCCGGATCGGGACTGAACGTCGTGAACGGCTCGCGGATGTCGCCGCGCAGGAGGAACGGGTTGTAGCCCCACATGACGTCGCCGCAGACGAGGGTGCGGTCCGACTCCCGCCAGTAGGAGACGTGGCCGGGCGAGTGACCGGGGGTGTCGAGCACGATGAAGCCGGCGACCTCGTCACCCTCCTTGAGCGCGCGGGCGACCGGATGGGCCTTCGCCGCCGGGAGCATGCGCCCGCCCGGGCCGACCATCCGGCCCTTCTCGACGGCCTCGACGTCCTTCTCGCCGCACCAGAGCGGGATGCCGAGCTTCGTGCAGACCGCATGGCTGGCCCCGTAGTGGTCGAAGTGCGCGTGGGTGAGCGCGTGCGCGGTGATCGTGCGCCCGGCGATCTGCTTGAGGATCCGCCGGGACTCCCACGGCTGTCCGGCATCGATGAGCACGTCCCCGAGGACGTACACGTTGACGTTGTTCGGCGGGAAGCCCTTGAGCTGCCACACCCCGTCTGCGAGCTGCTGCATGGGGCGGGACGTTATCGTCGGCGGCGTTGACGTCCCCGGCTGCCGGCCGGGGATGAGCGCCCGGTAGCGTCCCGCGGCATGCCCGTCCCCGGCGCCCCACAGGACGAATGCCTCCTCGACCTCCACGCGCGGACCGTCGCGTGGCTCCCGGAGGGGACGACCTGGTCGGATGCCCACACCCACATCGGCCACAACGACCCGGACGGGATCACGGCGACGGGCGAGGAGCTCCTCGCCGGTCTCGACCGCGCCGGCCACCACGGGGCGCTCGTGTTCCCCCTCCACGAGCCGGACGGCTACGCGCGGGCGAACCGCGACGTTCGCCGCGCCTGCGCGGAGCTGGGCGAGGGCCGGCTGCGCACGCTCGTCCGCGTCCATCCCGACTCACCGGACGCGCTCGACCTCGCGCGCGAGGGGCTCGACGAGGGGGCGTCGGGCATCAAGCTCCACCCGCGCTCGGACACGTTCGGTCTGCCGCATCCGGTGGTGGACGAGCTCGCCGCGCTCCTCGCCGAGCGGGGCGGCGGGGTCCTCCTCTTCCACGCCGGCCGCGGGATCCCCGCGCTCGGGCCCTCCGCGGTCGCGATCGCCGAGCGTCACCCGCGCGTTCGGCTGATCCTCGCCCACACCGGGATCTCCGACGTCGGCATGCTCGCCGAGGCCGCCGCGCGGCTTCCGAACCTCGCGTTCGACACCTCGTGGTGGCAGGTCGACGACATGCTCCACATGTATGCGACGATCCCCCCGGGTCAGATCCACTACGCCTCCGACATGCCCTACGGCGGGGGCGTCCTCTCCTCCATCTCGATGGTGCGTTGCGCGCGCCAGGCCGGACACACACGCGAGGCCGTCGCCGCGATGGCGGGGGCGCAGATCGAGCGGGTCCTGCGCGGCGAGCCGCCTCTCGACCTCGGCCCTGCGACGGGCGACGCGGTCTTCGCCGACGAGAGACCCGTCGGCGTACGACTCGCCTCGCGCCGCGCGGTCGCCCACCTCGCGATCGCCACGCTCAACCGCTTCCTCGGCGGACCCGTCGACGAGCCCCTGAGCCTCGCGCGGATCGCCTGCGGGACCGCCGAGCCCGACGCGACCCTCGCCCTCGTCGACGAGCTCTGCGCGCTCGCCCAGGAGCAGATCGCCGCCGGCCCGCCCGTCGACCCGGACGACCCCCCGCTGCCCGGGCACGCCCCGGGCGTCGCGGCCCTCTTCGCCGCGGGGATCGTCGCGGGCACGCCGCGCGCCGACACCTGAGCCCCCGCCCGCGGGCCCCCGCGCGCACGCCGAGCGGCGATCCGTCGACATCATCGCGGCGACGCTTCAACCGCCGATGCCGGCCCGAGGAAGAGGCTCACACAAACGGTCGCGTTTGTTCTAGGCTGACCCCGTGGGACGGGGGTGCGTCAGGAGGACGACGAGGACCGCGCTGTGCGTGGGGATCGCGCTCGCCTGTGCCGGTCCCGCCTCTCCCGCGGCCCCGAACTCGATCCCCTCCACGGGCAAGGTGACCGCCGGCACCGAGGCCCGCGACATCATCTTCGGAACCGCACTCGTCGACATCCTCGCGGGCGGCTTCAACGACGACACGCTCTTCGGGCTCGCCGGCGACGACGAGCTGTACGGCGACTCGGGCGACGACCGGCTGCACGGGAGCACCGGCAACGATCTCATCGACGGCGGGTCCGGGAACGATCGCATCGAGGGCGGCTCCGGTGATGACCGCATCGACGGCGGCGACGGCGACGACGTCGCGCGCGGCGGGCCGGGCAACGACTACATCGTCGAAGCGTCGATGGGGAACGACAAACTCCTCGACGGGGGACCGGGAGACGACTACATCGACGGCAACCGCGGCAGTGACGCGCTCATCGTCGGCGACGAGGGCGACGACATCCTGCGCGGAGGGCGTGGCCACGACGACCTGTACGGCGGGGCCGGGGACGATCGGATCGACGGCGGGACCGGCGGCGACACGATGGACGGCGGCGAGGGGAACGACCTCATCCTCGCCGACAGCATCAACGACGTCGTCCGCGGTGGCCCCGGCGACGACGAGATCCGGGCGACGAACGCGAGCAGCGTCAACTGCGGCCCCGGCCAGGACCGGCTCGTGCTCGCCGCCCACACCGACGCGGAGACCGAGATCGTCGACTGCGAGGACGTCGTGCGACCGCCGGGGGTCGACATCCCGTCCGGCTCGCTCATGGGCGGACCGCCCCATGCGGGTTTCGAGGCGGGCGGCCCTGGGGCGGAGGCGCGAGGGTCGCTCGACGACCTCAACCAGAACATCCTCATCGGCGGTCCACACCGGGACCACATCATCGGCACCGACGCGGCGACCGAGGTGCTCCCGAGCGCGGACCTCCTCCTCGGCGGCGGGGGCGACGACATCCTCCAGGGGCTCGGCGGCAACGACCACCTCGAGGGAGAGGTGGGCCACGACCGGCTCGACGGCGGCGAGGGTGACGACCTCCTCTACGGTCGCACCGGGAACGACCGCCTCTACGGCGGGCCCGGCGACGACCTGCTCGAGGGCGGCCGGGGCCGCGACGTGCTCTCCGGCGGGGCGGGGAACGACCGCCTCAACGGCGGCATCGGGAGGGACCGGATCCGCGGCGGCCGCGGCAACGACATCATCGTCGCGATGGGCGGCGGCCGCGACGTGATCGACTGCGGCCCGGGCCGTGACCGCGCCTACGTCGATTCGAGCGACAAGGTGAGGAACTGCGAGATCATCAAGCGCTCGCGGTCGAAGGTGCTGCGGCGCTGACGGCGAGGGCCGGGCTTCGCCTCCTGGCGGGAGGTCCCCGGCCGAGGGCGGCGTGACGGGCCGGTCAGCCGCCCACGTACTCCTTGCGGATCTGCCCGACCCGGACTCGCTGCGGGTGGAAGCCGACCGGCACGGAGGCGACCTCCTTCTCGGTCTCGTAGTCGATGATCGCGACGCGGTCGTCCCCGCTGTAGCTCACGACGCAGTGCTTGCCGTCGCCGCTGTTCGTCGCCCAGTACGGCTTCTTGCCCTTCGAGGCGAGCGTGTAGGCGAACGACGTGCGGTCCACGATCGCGGCGTAGTCGGACATGGTCCCGGCGACGCAGAGCTTCTTCTCGTCCGGGCTCAGCGCGAGCCCGTGATGGGCCGAGTCGAGCAGGTAGGCCTCGCGCGGGAGGCGCGCGGTCTCGGCGCTGATCGGCAGGTTCGCGATGCGGACCGGGCGGTTCTCCTGCAGGTCGAACTCGACGAACCCGTGGAGGAAGCTGAGCTGGAAGTAGAAGAACCGGCCGTCCTTCGTGTGGGCCATGGGGCGCACCGCCGAGCTCATGCCCGGGAAGCCGAACGTCCGCAGGATCTGCCCGATGTCGAGGCGCTTCTCGACCTCGTAGGTCTCGGCGTTGACGACCTGGAAGAAGCGGTCGCCCTTGAAGCCGTCGAAGGCCGCGTCGTCGCCGGGCGTGTAGACCGTGCCGATCGACGCGTGGTAGATGTGCTTGCCGTCGGCGGAGTAGTTGCTCTCGTGCGGCTGGTCGCCGGAGTCGAACTCACCGACGATCTCGCCGGCCGCGGTGTCGATCACGTGGACCTTGCGGGCCGTCGACGCGCTCACGAGGAGGCGCTTGCCGTCGGGTGAGATCGCCATGTGGTCGGAGCGGAAGCCCTCGACGGGGACCCGCCAGACGATCTTCTTCGTCTCGAGGTCGAAGGCGACGACGTCGGAGAAGGAGGGGCGCGAGACGTAGGCGAAGCGGCCGTCCGGCGAGGAGAACATGTCGTCGACGTACTGATCGTGGCCCTCCCCGATGAGCTCTCGCACGCCGACGAAGAAGCCGAGGCGGACGGGATCCATCGTGATCTCGGCGACCCGCTGGTCCTTGTCGGGGACGACGTTGAAGCGACCGAGGTTCTTGAAGGTCTTCCCGTCGATGATGTCGGCGGTCCCGTCCCAGTTGTTGCCGACGAAGAGGACCTCGCGCGTCGGCGACGGCGCCGCGGGCTTCTTGATGGTCCGGCAGACGCGGATGATGCGTCGGCTGCCCTTCTTGCGCCTGTGCGTGCAGGTCTTGCCGGCCGGCGTCTTGGCCTTCCTGCGCGTCGCGGGCGACTTCGCCTTCGCCCGGGGCGGCTTCTTCTTCGCCGTGACGACGGCGACGGGGGCGTCGCCCGTCGCGGAGGCGGTCGCCGGCGGCGCCGCGGAGGCGGGCGCGCCGGTGGCCGCGGGGGCGAGAGCGAGCGCTCCCGGGGCCGCGGCGGCGGCGATCGAGCAGGCGAGGACGACGGCGCGGCGGCGGCTCATGCCGGGCAGCGTATCGGATGAACGCTCACGTTCGCTCGACCTCCCCGCACAAGGTGAACGTCAGTTCCGGGCGACCTTGACCGCCCACGAATGACGTTCGGCTCCCTGGGAAAGGTGAACGTCGGTTCCGGGCGACCATGACCACCCATGAATGACGCTCGATGCGCCGGCGGGGCGCACGGGCGCCCGCGCCGCTCACAGGCCGTCCGTGCTCACAGGCCGTACGTCTTGCCGATGATGTCGCGCTGGATCTCGCTCGTGCCGCCGTAGATCGTGGAGACGAGCGTCGTGCGGACGTGGCCCTCCATGTCGTACTCGGTGGCGTAGCCGTAGCCGCCCATCATCTGCATCCCCTCGAGCGCGATCCGCTTCGCCGTCTCGGTCACCTTCAGCTTCGCCATGGACGCCTCGCGGGCGAACATCGCGGCCGGGTCCGCGTCGACCTTGCGGGCGACGTCGTAGGTGAGCAGCCGGCAGCACTCGAGCTCCGTCGCGAGGTCGGCGACCCGGTGGCGCAGCGCCTGGAACGACCCGATCGGCCGGCCGAACTGCTCGCGCTCCTTGACGTAGGACAGCGCGTCGTCGAACGCGCGCTGCGCGGTGCCGAGCATGAGCGCGGCGAGGATCAGCCGCTCCATGTTGAGCCCCGACATGAGCTGGACCCATGCGCCGCCCTCGGTCCCGATGAGGCGGTCCGCCCCGACGGCGCAGTCGGTGAAGAAGACGTCGTTGACGACCTCGCCGCCCATCGTCTCGATCGGCCGGATCTCGACGCCGGGATGGTCGGCGGGCACGAGGAGCATCGAGAGCCCCTCGTGCTTCGGGGTGGAGGCGTCGGTGCGGCAGACGAGGACGATGTTCGCGGCGAACTGCGCCTCGCTGATCCACGTCTTCTGGCCGTTGATCACGTAGGTGTCACCGTCGCGTACCGCACGGCAGGACAGCGCGCCGACGTCGGAGCCCGCCTGCGGCTCGCTCATTGCGATCGACGTCACCTTGCCGTCGACGATGCCGCGCATCACCTCGTCCTTCTGGACGTCGGAACCGAACCGCTCGACCGCTCCCGCGGCGATCATCGTCACGCCGAACGCCCCGATCGGGGCAAGGCCGCGCGCGGTCTCCTCGAGGAACAGGCAGAGGTCGACCATCCCGCCGCCGGTGCCGCCCCAGCGCTCGTCGACCGCGACGCCGAGCCAGCCGAGCTCGGCGACCTTCGCGTAGAGGTCGGGGTTGTGCGGGTGGCGGCCGCGGTGCGTGAGGGCGTCGCGCTGCTCGCGTGTCCCGCACTCCCGCGCGCAGAAATCGCGGATCGCGGCGACGAAGTCGCGCTGCTCGTCGGTGAGGCCGGCGGCGGGCGCGGCGGGGGTCGTCATCGTGCTCATGTTCGTGGCGTTCCTTCTCGGGTCTCGGGTCGGTCGGGTCAGGCGGGTCAGGCGGCGACGGCGTCGCCGGCGATCCAGGCGGCCTCGGCGCGGCCCAGGTCGGTCTGCGGCTCGTCGCCGAAGATCACCTCACGGCTGATGCGAAACCAGTTGTTCGTCGCGTTCAGCTGGCCGAGGATCGCGAGGACGAGCCCGAACGCGCGCAGCGTCGTCACCTGGTCGGCCGGGAGGGCGATGTCGCCGAAGCCGTCCTTCATGTCGGCGTGCTCGAGGGCGATCGCCGTCGCCGTCGCCGGCGTGATCGTCGTCTCCTCGTCGGCCATGAACCAGCCGGTCGCCGTCTCGTACTTCTCCATGAGCGGGCCGACGAGCTCCCGGCCGCCGCTGATGATCCGCTGTTCCTTGGAGATCTCATAGAGCGCGTCGGCGTCCTGGGCGTGGACGGCGCGCAGGACCCGGAGCTGCGTGGCGACCTCGTCCTTGCGCTGCTTCTTGAAGAAGCCGAAGTCGAGGAAGGCGACGCGGCCGTCGTCGAGGAAGAGGCTGTTGCCCGGGTGCGGGTCACCGTTGAGGAGGCGGTGGCGGTAGGGCCCGTTGACGTAGAAGCGCATGAGGATCTCCCCGATGCGGTTTCGGTCGGCCGCGGGGTCGTCGAGGACCTCGGTGAAGCGCCGTGCGTGGACGAACTCGGTGACGATGACCCGCTCGCGGCAGAGGTCGGTGATGACCTCGGGCACGAAGATGAACGGGTGACCGCGGTACTCACGGGCGAGCGCGCGGTGGTTGGCCGCCTCGAGCTCGTAGTCGAGCTCCTCGGTGATGCGGTCGGTGATCTCCTGCGCGACCTCCTTCGTCGCGATCCCGGGCATGAAGCGCTCGGCGGCCCTGAGGACGAGGCCGAGGTTCCGCAGGTCCGCGCGGACGATGTCCTTGATGCCCGGGTACTGGACCTTCACGGCGACCTCGCGGCCGTCGTGGAGCCACGCGCGGTAGACCTGTCCGATCGAGGCGGCGGCGATCGGCGCCTGCTCGAAGTCGGCGAAGACGTCGTCGATGCTCGCGCCGAGGTCCTGCTCGATGACCTTGCGCATCTCGGAGAACGTCACGGTCGGCGCCATGTTCTGGAGCTTGGCGAGCTTGGCCTGGAACTCCTCGCGGAACTCCTCGTCGACCGCGCCGATGTCGAGGACGGAGAGCGTCTGGCCGATCTTCATCGCGGCCCCGCGCATCGAGCCGAGGACGGTGACCATGCGGTCGGCGGTCTGCATCGCCGCGCGCCGGTTCGCCGCGGCGGCCTTCTCCTCGGAGAGGACAGCGCCGGCCGCCTTCGCCCCGAGCGTGCGCGTCGCCGCCCCGGCGGCGAGGCCGCCGAGCTTCGCGACCCGTCCGAACCTCGATGTGGTGATCCTGCTCTCGCTCATCGTCTCGCTCCTTTGTCGTCTGGTGGACGAGATGATGGGGACCGCAGGGCGGTGTGGGCGGGGGAATCTCGCTCGATCGAGCGAGCGCGAGTGTGGTCCGGGCACACCGTACTGTCGTGATTCGGCTTTTCGCGCCTCGTTCAGGCCGTCCAGGTATGGTCGCGCGATGACGACGCGGGTGACGACGTGGCAGGAGGCGGTCGTCGCGGGCGGCCGGGAGGAGGGACTCGACGCGGTCACCGAGATCGCCCTCCGTGCGCTCGAGGCGGAGCTGCCGGTCGTCCGCGCGGACCCCGACCTGCGCGCCGTCGCGCGCGGGAGCACGGCGGCGAACATCGCGCTCACGGTCGAGCTCGTCCAGGGCTCGGTGCGTCTGGGCGACATCGACCCGCCGCCCCAGGCGGTCGCGTTCACGCGTGAGCTCGCGCGACGCAACGTGCCCGTCGCGGAGCTCGACCGCGCCTACCGGGTCGCGCAGGGGGCGATGTGGAGGTGGGCGGTCCGCCAGGTCCGCACGCGGCTCGAGGGCGACGTCGCCGCCGCGATCGAGGAGCTCTCCGAGGCGGTCTTCACGACGGGCGACGTCTTCAGCGTCACCGTGCTGCGTCGTTACGCCACCGAGCGCGAGCAGTGGCTGCGCAGCGCGGACGCGTTGCGGGCCGAGACGCTCGCGGAGGTCCTCGGCGGTGGGCCGGTCGACCTCGACGGCGCGAGCGGCCGGCTGCGCTACGACCTGCGCCGGAGCCACCAGGCGTTCGTCGTGTGGACGGACGGCGGCGGCGCCGCCCCGGAGTCGGCGGCCGCCGCCATCGCGGGCGGCTCGCGCGGGCTCGTCTGCGCGGTGGGGACGGGGGTCGCGGCGGGCTGGGCGGCGGAGGGCGCGCTCGACCTCGCCGCGGCGGACGGCGACGTGCGGATCGCCCTCGGCACCCCGGGCACGGCGCTCGACGGCTTCCGCAGCGGGCACGAGGAGGCGCTCGAGGCGAGACGGGTCGCGATGCTCGGGTCGGGTCGCGGCACGAGCGCGGGCGGCGGCG
>JBFIDS010000092.1:0-9600 GCA_041603715.1 Paraconexibacter sp.
ACCGAGGCGGACATCGAGGCGATCCTCGCGGTCGGGCGGCGCATGGTCCTCGAGGGCCTCGCCGGCCCTTCGGCCCGACGGCGCGACGGGCAGCTGCGGGCCGACGTCCGCGCGCGCGGCGCGCGTCGTCCCGACCTCGGAGGGTCGCCCGAGGTCGGCGGCTAGACCGAAGCCGCCGCGGTCCCCCGCGCGCCGGGGTCCCCCGCGCGCCCCCAGGGCACGTTTGCTGGACCTGGGCCAGCAAACGTGCCGCGCGACGCGGGAGCCTCGTTCACCGGCGGCGCGAAGCGGGGGTGCGACGGCGTCAGGGGGCCGGCACATCCGGCAGGTGCTCGGCGAGATGCGCGCGCAGACCGTCGCGGATCGCGCGGCGCTCCTGCGGGGTCGTGGCGCGGTAGCGGCGCAGGAGGTCCTTCGGCCCCTCGGTGACGACCCCGGCGACCTCCCAGCGCACGACGAGGCGCTCGAAGAGGAACTCGACCGCCCGTGCCCAGCGGTCTTCGCTCGTCGAGGCCGCGGTCGAGCGGTCGCCCCGCCGCAGCGCCGCGTACTCCTCGCGGGTCCCGGGGCTCATGCCGGTCCGCAGGCGCAGCACGCCGTGGTCTCCCTCGAGAGAGCGGTCGGCCTCCGTCTCGGCCGCGACCTCGAGGTCGAGGTCGATCCCCAGGTCCGCGAACGACGACGGTCCGCCGGCCGCACCCGGCCGGCCGGTGTCCTTCGCGCGACGGCGGGACCGCTTGCCCACCGGATCTACGCCTCCGCGGCGCGCTCGAGCTGCGCGCGGACGTCCCCGACGACGGGCTTCGCGTGCCCGGGCCACGCCGCGGTCGGCCCGAGCGCGGCGAGCTTGCGGATCGACGCGCGCGCCTGCTCGGTGTCGAGGTTGAACGCGGGGTGGGGGACCCGAGGGGCACCGGAGATCGTCGTCTCCGGGTCGAGCGTGTAGAAGCAGTCGGTCGTGAGCGCGAGGCCGTCGGACTCCCGGTACAGGGCGATCAGCCCCGCCGAGTGCCCGGGGAGGTGCACGACGCGGAAGCCGGCGATCGTGTCGCCCTCCTCCACGGTTCCCGCGACCTCGACGGGCCCGCCGTCCCAGGCGTGGGAGAGCATGAACGGCATCGTGTAGCGGGCCGGCACGCCGAGCTTGGAGAAGTCGAACGACGCGTAGCCGCCGTCGCCCTGCGTGATCGCGACGTCGTCGGGGTGGCAGAACACCGGCACCCGCAGGCGCGGCGCGATCCCACGGTGGTCCTGATGGCCGTGGCCGAGCACGAGCCGGGTGATCCCACCGAGCCCTGCGCCGGCGGTCGCGACGGCGTTCGTCATCGTGCGGATCCCGCCGTCGAAGACGAGAACGCCGCCGCTCGCGCTGTCGGTGTCACGGACGAGGTAGACGTTCATGACGCGCAACGGGAGCCCGCCCCGCACGACCCAGACGCCGTCGGCGATCTCCTTCGGGCCGCTCGCGTGGAGGCGGCGGGTCGCCTTCGTGCGCACGTTGGCGAGCGACAGCATGCGCTCGTGGGCGGTCGAGCCGTCCTCGGGGAGGAGCCCGATCTGCCGGGCGAACGTCATCGAATCGGTGAACGCGTTGTTCTCGACGATCTGCCCCTTCGACACGCGCAGCTCGTCGATGCCCTCGAGGTCGATCCGGGCGCCCGTCGGGGCGATCCCCATGTACGGGGCGCCGCAGAACGTGCCGCGGGCCCGCCAGCGCACCGCGACGCGGGAGGCCTGGCTCGTCGTCTCCACGACCTCGAACTCGAGATCCGGGACCGCGGCGAGCAGGCCGCCGAGGAAGGCGCGCACGCCCTCCGGGGCGGTCGTGTCGACCTGGCCGCGCACGTTCTCCAGGCCGCCGGGCGCCCACAGGGCGACGGCGGCGTCGAGGTCGTGGCGGGCGATCGCGGCGAAGTACTCCCCCGCGACGTCGACGGGCTTGGGCGGCGGCATCACCGCAATCCTATGCCCGGCGACCGGCGTGCATAGACTGCTGCCGCGTGTCCCACTCGTCCCGCAAACGCGAGGTCGGTCGCGGCGAGCGCGTCCTGCCGGGCGTGTGGCGCCTGCGGCTCCCGCTCCCCTGGCCCGGCGTGCCGCACTGCAACGCCTGGGCGGTCGCCCGCGGTGACGGCGTCGTCCTCTTCGACACCGGGATGCACGAGCCCGGGTCGCTCGCGCACCTGGAGCGCGCGCTCGCCCAGGTGAACCTCCGTCTGGAGCACGTCCGCCTCCTCGTGTGCACCCACGCGCACTCCGACCACTACGGGCAGGCGTCGGCGATCGTCCGCCGCAGCGGGTGCGAGTTGTGGATGCACCCCGACCACGCGCACACGACGCGCTCGGCGGCCGATCCCGCCAAGGCGCTCGCCCGCCGGCTCGAGGTCGCCCGCCAGTCGGGCGTCCCCGACGAGCCTCTGCGGGCCTACGAGGAGGAGTCGCGGGGCCGCGGCTACGGCATCGAGGAGATCGTCATGCCCGATCGCGACCTCGTCGATGGGGTGACGATCGAGACCGATCTCGGGCCGTGGGTCACCTACGAGACCCCCGGGCACGCGCCCTCCCACGTGTGCCTCCACCAGCCCGAGCGGCGTTTGCTCGTCAGCGGCGACCACCTCCTCGGCCGCGTCTCGCTCTTCTTCGACTACGGGTACACGCCGGATCCCGTCGGCGAGTTCCTGCACTCGCTGGACGTCGTCGAGGCGCTCGACGCGCGCCTGTGCCTCCCCGGGCACGGCCGGACGTTCTCCGACGTGGGGGCGCACATCGACGCGAACCGGGCGCTCGTCGCCGCGCGGCTCGACGCGGTGCTGCGGGTCCTCGCCGAGGACGGCCCCCTGCCCGCGTTCGACGTCGTGCCGCGGGCCTACGACGAGCCGATGACCACCTTGAACGCGAGCTGGTGGCTCACGGAGACGCTCTGCCACCTCTGCCACCTCGAGGCGACGGGCCGCGCCGTGCGCGTGCCGGCGGACGACGAGGGTGGCGTCGAGCGCTGGGACGTCGCCCGGGACGCGGGGCGGGAGGACTGACCCTTCCCAACCTTGACACGATCGTGTTAGGGTTGGCCCGCGATGCGCATCGACGACTACCTGGCCCGCAAGGGCGACCCGGCCTTTTCCTTCGAGTTCTTCCCGCCGAAGACCCCCGCCGGCGAGGAGAACCTCTACGAGGCGCTCCGGCAGCTCCAGCCGCTCGAGCCCGCCTACGTCTCCGTCACCTACGGCGCCGGCGGCGCGACCCGCGACAAGACGATCGAGATCGTCAGCCGCGTGCGCGAGAAGTTCGGGCTCGAGGCGATGGCCCACTTCACCTGCGTGAACGCGACCGCTGACGAGCTGCGCCGCACGCTCGACGAGCTGCGCGATGCGGGCGTCGAGAACGTCCTCGCCCTGCGCGGCGACCCGCCGTCCGGGGAGGAGCGCTGGACGAAGACCGAGGGCGGCCTCGAGTACTCCCGTGAGCTCGTCGAGATGCTCCGCGAGGAGTACCCGGGCTTCGCGATCGGGGCCGCCGCGTTCCCCGAGACGCACATCCACGCGACGTCCCCCGAGGACGACCTGCGTTACCTCAAGGAGAAGGTCGACGCGGGCGCGCAGTTCCTCATCACCCAGCTCTTCTTCGACAACCGCCACTACTTCGACTTCCTCGCCCGGGCGCGCGCCGCGGGGATCGATGTGCCGATCATCCCGGGCGTCATGCCGATCACGAGCAGCGAGGGGATCAAGCGGATGACCGCCCTCTCGGGCTCCGCGCTCCCGGCGGGTCTCGCCGCCGCGCTCGAGATCCGCGAGGACCACCCCGAGGCGGTCGCCGAGCTCGGCGTCAGCTACGCGACCCTCCAGTGCGCAGACCTGCTCGCGGGGGGCGCGCCCGGCATCCACTTCTACACGCTCAACCGCTCGCCGGCGACGCGCGCAATCCTGAGCGCCCTGAAGCTGTGGCGGCCCTGGGAGCGCCCGACCGGGCTCGCGCAGGCGCCGGAGTCCGCGGTGGTCTGACGGTCGGCCGGTCGGCGACCGCGTCGGCGTCCGGCCGGGTCATCACGCTTCGAGCGGTCGCCATGCGCCCGACCGGGCTCGCGCAGGCGCCGGAGTCCGCGGTGGTCTGACGTTCCCCCGCCGGGCCGGGCCACGACGCGGCCCCGTCCGGCGATTCCTCAGCTGCTGCGGGGGGTGATGCGGAGGTAGAGCGTTCCCGGCGCCGAGGTCGTCCGGGCCGCCGTGCACGTGCGATACGTACGGACGGCGCTCAGCGTCCTGCCGCCGGCGACCGTGGCCCTGATGAGGACGCGCACGCTGCGCGGACGCGTCCCGCGCAGGTCGACGGTGACGCGCCGGGACCGCATCGACACGCGTCGGCCCTCGCCGGCGACCGTGACGCGCAAGCGCCGCACCTTCGCGCGGGTCGGCAGGCGGAAATTGACCTTCATCACGCGGCGGCTCACGCACGCCGCGGGCGCGCGCGTGGGAGTCGTGGGCGCCGCGACCGGAGGTGCCGGTGCCGCGGCCAGGGGTGCCGGCGCCGTCTCCAGGGGGGTCGGTGCCGCGGCCGGCGTCGGCACGACGGTCGGCTCCGGCTCCGGCGCGGTCGGCGCCGCCGCGACCCGGGCGACGAACGACGCGTCGTCGGTCTGGCCGTAGCCGTCGGTGAGCCGGAACACCGCGGCCTGCGCGGTGCCTGAGAAGCCCTCCGCGGCCGTGAAGGTGATGATCCCCGTCAGGGCGTCGAGCGCGTACACGCCCTCACCGGGGAACGACACCGACATCGTCGGCTGCCCGGCGTCCAGAAGGGTGATCGTGCTGTTCGCCGGGACCACGACCTGGAACGTCGGGGACTCCCCGTACGGAGCTGTCGTGTCCCCGTCGGTCGCGACCGGGGGAGGCGGCAGGGTGGCCGCGTGCGCGTCACTCCCCGTCGACCCGTAGGACTTGATGGTGCCGCCGAACCTCGCCGTCAGGGTCTGCTCGCCCGCCTCGCTCGCGAGGTAGCCGACGGTGCACGAGGCCTCGCCGGACGTGCCGGTCGGCACGAGCGTGCACTCGTCGGCGGCGAAGGTACCGGCCCCCGTGCCGCCGCGGGAGAACACGACCTGCCCGGTCGGCGTGTCGGGCATCCCGTCCGCGATGTCGGTGACGGTCGCCGTGCAGGTCACCGTCCCACCCACGAGCGCCGAGGCCGGGTCGCAGTCCACCACCGACGCGGTCACGCGACGGGAACCGCACATGTTCGCCACGAACAAGCGGTGGTGGTCGGTGGAGACCGACTGCGCCACCCCCCAGTCGCCGAACGCGAAGAGCTCACCGGCGCCGATCTTCTCGACCGCCATGAACGTGGAACCGCCGCCCGAGGTCCGCACCAGGCTGCGCGCCGGGGCGCCGAACGTCACGCTCGCCGCCGCGGCGTAGTTGACCTTGACGACGTCACGGGTGAGCGGATCCGCGTCGATGTTCAGCGTGTCGCGATACCCGGAGTCCAGGGTGTTGTTCTGGATCTGGAGCGACGATCCCAGGGATGTCGCAAGCCCGCGGAACGCAGTGTTGCTCACGAAGTTGCCGTTCTCGCCGATCATGAGGACCCGACCGCCGGCCGCGAGGTAGGTCGAGAGGGTCGCGACCTGGGTGGTGTTGAAGGCGGCCTGGTTGAGGTTGAGGAGCACGCACGCGTTGCCGACGAGCGAGCTCGGCATGGTGGTGGTGCTCGAGATCGGGCGCTCGGCAGCCGCGCCGAACGCCTTGTAGGCCTGGCTCGGTGACATCGAGGTGTTGCCCGAGTAGACGAGGATCGGGTCGGTGTCGGCCGCGACGGCGACGCCGCTGGCCGGGGAGGAGAGGAGCGCCCCGGCGACCGTGGCGATCACGGCGGCGCGGAAGCGCAGGGCGCCCGTGGGCGCCCGCCCTGCGGGGAAGTTCATGCGCAAGGTTTCGGTCGGCGTGCACCTCCGCACGACCCCCGCGGACACATAGGGTCTCGGAGCCGACCACCGCCCGGCCGGCCCGGAACGCAACCGCGAGCCCTCGTCGTCGCGACGACGTGTCCTGCGACGGTCAGTCGGCGGAGAGCTCGATCGGAAGCGCCTCGGCGACCTTCGGCCGGCCGCCGGACTCGTAGCGGACGTCGACCTCGTCGTTCTGGCGGTACGTCCCGACGCCCCAGGCCCCGAGGAACCACCGCCAGCCGCTGATCTTGTCCTTACGCAGCTCGCGGCCGGGGAACACGAGGACGTCGCCCTCGACGACGTAGTCCGTGCCCTCGACCTGCGGCACGCCGCTGATGAACACCGTGAAGGGCGGCTTCACCTGCGCGGGGAGGCGGACGATCGAGCGGGGCATGTCGGGGCCGAACCGTACCCTTCGGGTGTGCCCGACGGGGACCCCGCCATCGCCTACTCGATCCGCCGCTCGTCACGGGCGAGGCGTGTGCGCGTCGTCGTCGACCCGCGTGACGGCGTCGAGGTCGTCCTCCCCGCGCGCGCCCGGGACCGCGACGCCCGCGCGGCCGTTCGCGAGCTGGCGCCCTGGATCGAGCGCCGGCTCGCCGAGCAGCAGGCGCTCCGCGAGCGGATGGCCCGCCCGGTCGGGACCGTCCCGTACCTGGGTGCCGAGCTGCGGCTCGTCGTCGAGCCGGGACGCACGCGCGTCCACCGCCGCGGCGACGCCCTCCTCGTCCCCGACGGGGACCCACGGCCCGCGCTGGAGCGCTGGTACCGCCGTGCCGCCCGGGCAGAGGTCACGCCCCGGCTGGACACCGCGACCGGGCGCCTCGGTCGCGAGTGGACGCGGCTCACGATCCGCGACCAGAAGACGCGTTGGGGATCGTGCACCTCGAAGGGGGCGATGAGCTTCAACTGGCGGCTGCTGCTCGCGCCCGAGGCCGTCCTCGACTACGTCGTGTGGCACGAGGCCTGCCACCTCGTCCTCCTCGACCACTCGCCGCGGTTCTGGGCGCTCGTCGCCGAGCACTGCCCCGACTATCGCGACCCGCAGCGCTGGCTGCGCGAGAACGGCGCGGCGCTCCATCTCTAGGCGCCCGCACGTCGCGTGGCGCCGCCACCGCGGGTGAGCGCCGCGGCGCCCCGTCCCGTCCCGTCCGTCCGCGGCTCAGCGCTCGCGCAGCACCCGGCGCAGCGCGCGGAAGGCGTCCTCGCGGCCCTGCTGCTCGACGAGGTGCTTGCGCACCCGGCCCGTCCACGCCTCCGCCGAACCGTCGCCTCGCACGTCGATCCCCGCCCGGACCTTGCCGGGACCCCGCAGCTCGCCGCGGGCGACGACCTGGGCGACGGGGTCGTACTCGCGGCCGAAGAGCTTCCGCGATCCGCGGTTCGCGGTCGTCACGTGGACCCGGAGCTCGCGCTCGAGGACGTCGAGTGACTCCTCGAGATCCTCGGCCGGGTGCTTGACGACCTCCCCGGTGAGGCGGATGACGACCGTCGCAGCGCTCATCGCGGATCCGCGGACCCGCCTCCGGGTGCCGCGGGCGGCCCGGAGCGCTGGTCGGTGACGATCGGGGCCGCCCCCGGCTCGACGTCCTCGTCGGGGTCGACCTCCGGCGCGCCGACCGACAGAGCGCTGAGCTTCGGGAGCCGCGTGCGCGCCGCCGTGACGCGAGCGGCGAGCGGCTTCGCGGTCCGGCCGACGATGGTGCGCTCCGCGGCCCCCATCTCGGTCCACGCCTCACGGAGCGCGGCGAGGTGCGTGTCCGCGGCGTCGAGGTGCTCGGCCGCGGAGTGGTGCGCCCCCTCCCCGAGCGCCTCCTCGGCCGCACCCACGGCGAGTCCGGCCTCGGCGAGCGTCTTCAGGTGAGCGTCCATCGGCTCGCAGGCTAGCGCGAGGAGGGGCGGCGCCGGGGGCGCCGACGCACTTCCGTCGCACTACGCGGCGAGGAGGTCGGGGACCTCCGCGCGAGGGAACTCGCGGGCGGACCCGAGGTGGCAGACGAGCTCGAGCGTGCCTCCGCCGAGCGTCGACTCGGTGCGGTCGGAGATGCTCGCGAACAGCCGCCGGGCGGCGACGTTGTCCGAGAGCATCGTCGCGCTGAAGCGGTCGATCCCGCGGTCGCGGGCCGCGTCGGCGAGGAGGCGCAGCAGGAGCCGGCCGGCCCCCTGGCCCTGGTAGGGGTCGCCGATCGTGATCGCGGCCTCGGCGATGCCGGGGTCCTCGGTGCTGCGAACGAAGCGGGCGACGCCGATCGGCGGGCCCGCGGCTCCGGAGGGCTCGGCGAGCACGGCGACGAGGGCCTCGTGGTCGCGGTGGTCGACCTCGGTGAGGTACGTGAGCTCACCGGCGCTGAAGTGGGACTTCGGCGAGAGGAAGCGGCGGTAGGAGGACTCCTCGGAGAGGTGGGCGATCCCGGCCTGCAGCATCTCCTTGTCGTCCGGCCCGATGGGGCGGACGAGGACGCGCCTCCCGTCACGGAGAGCGCCGAAGCGGTATCCAAGTAGTTGCGCGAACACGTACTCCAGAGTACGCCGATCCGCGCGGGCATCTGTGAGGGCGGTCACCCGCCTGACGGTCCGTCAACCGCGGCCCCGGCGGCCCCCACGGGCCGCCCACCCCCTGTGAATGTGGATTCACAGGGGCATGAGCCCCCTGGATCCACATCGGGGCCCGTGGGCTCGACCGCGGGGATGGGGGTGCGGGTCAGGCGGTTGGGCGGCGCAGCCAGAAGAAGAGCGGCGTGTCGCCCTTGCGGTCCATGAGACCCATGACCGTGTCGACGTCGACGCGGCGGAAGTGGTCGAACACGGGGTGCTTGTCGTAGACCATCGTCGCGGTGACGACGCCGCGGTGCTCGACCGCGCGTAGCGACGCCGCGCCGAGAACGGGGTTCGCCTCCCGGCCGCCGTCCGCGCCGCGGCAGACGATCGGGTCGACGTCGTTGCGGTCCCGGAAGGACTTGCCGATCCACCCGAGGGCGCCCAGCTGCTGCTCGCCGGGGTGTCCCGTGACGATCACGCCGCCCTCCCAGTCGCCGAGCATCTCGTCGCAGGCGACGGGATCGAGCGCGTCGAACAGGGCGTGGGCGGCGTCCACGGCGACAGGCTCCGGGCTCTCGGAGAGCTCCCGGAAGCGCGCCGCCGCGTCGATCGTGCTCATCGGGTCGGGCTCAGCGATCGCTGATCGGCACGTAGTCGAGCGTGCGCTCGCCCGTGTAGATCTGCCGCGGACGGGCGATCTTCTGCTCCTTGTCCTGCGTCATCTCGAGCCACTGCGCGATCCAGCCGCTCGTGCGCGGGATCGCGAACAGGACGGGGAACATGTCGACGGGCATCCCGAGCGCCTCGTAGATGAGGCCCGAGTAGAAGTCGACGTTCGGGTAGAGCTTGCGCGAGACGAAGTAGTCGTCCTCGAGCGCGATCTTCTCGAGCTCGACGGCGATGTCGAGGAGCGGGTTGGTCCCGGTGACCTCGAAGACGTCCTCGCAGGCCTTCTTGATGATCTTCGCCCGCGGGTCGTAGTTCTTGTAGACCCGGTGCCCGAAGCCCATCAGGCGCTCCTCGCCGTTCTTCACGCCCTGGACGAAGTCCGGAACGTTCTCGAGCGTGCCGATCCGGCGGAGCATCCGCAGGACCGCCTCGTTGGCGCCGCCGTGGAGCGGGCC
>JBFIDS010000093.1:0-9569 GCA_041603715.1 Paraconexibacter sp.
CGAGGCGATCCTCGACGCGCGCCTGGAGCCGGGACGCAAGCTGTCCGAGAACGAGCTCGCCGGCGAGCTCGGCGTCAGCCGGACGCCGGTGCGGGAGGCGCTCGCGTCGCTGCGCGACGAGCGGCTCGTCGCGATCGTGCCGCAGCTCGGCACGTTCGTCACCCAGATCAGCGACGAGGGGGTCCAGGACGCGGCGTTCGTCCGCGAGGCCCTCGAGTGCGCAGCGATCCGCCTCTCCTGCGCCCGCGCGGACCGCGCCGCGCTCGCGGCACTCGAGGCCGACCTCGGCGCCCAGCACGTCGCCGTCACCGCGGGGGATCCCGCGGCGTTCGACCGCCTCGACGACGAGTTCCACCACCGCCTCTGCGTGCTCAGCGGGCGGGAGATCGCCTGGGACCTGAGCCGGCGCGCCAACGGGCACCTCGACCGCGTCCGCCGACTGAGCCTTCCGGACCCGGGGTACCTCGAGGAGATGCTCGCCGAGCACCACACGATCGTCGGCGCGGTGCGCGACGCCGACGCCGATGGCGCCGAGCGCGCGATGCGCCACCACCTGCGGATGGTCCTCTCGAGCCTCCCCGCGCTGCGTGCCGACCACCCCGAGTACTTCGCCGAGAGCTGACAGGACACCGCCATGAGCATTCCCCCCGAACCCCCGTCCGCGGACGCCGACCCCATCGAGACGAAGGAGTGGATCGAGGCGCTCGACGACGTCCTGCGCGAGGCGGGACCCGATCGCGCACGCGAGATCCTCACCGCCGTCATGGGGCGGGCCCGCACCCAGGGCGTGCAGACGGGGTCCGAGCTGACGACCGCCTACGTCAACACGATCCCCGCCGGCGAGGAGCCCGAGATGCCGGGCGACCGCGACGTCGAGGAGCGCATCGCCTCGCTCGTGCGGTGGAACGCGATGGCGATGGTCCTCCAGGCCAACGCGGCCTCGGAGGGGATCGGCGGGCACATCTCGTCCTTCCAGTCCGCCGCGACGCTCTACGAGGTCGGGTTCAACCACTTCTGGCGCGGGCCGACCGAGAACGGTCGCGGCGACCTCGTCTACATGCAGGGCCACTCGTCCCCGGGGATCTACGCCCGCGCGTACCTCGAGGGGCGCCTCACGGAGGACGACCTGCGCGGCTTCCGCACGGAGTCCGACAAGGGCAAGCCGGGGCTGTCCTCCTACCCGCACCCGTGGCTCATGCCGGACTTCTGGCAGTTCCCCACGGTCTCCATGGGCCTCGGGCCGATCATGGCGATCTACCAGGCGCGCTTCATGAAGTACCTGCAGGGCCGGCGCATCGCCGAGACCGCGGGACGCAAGGTGTGGGCGTTCATGGGCGACGGCGAGATGGACGAGCCCGAGTCGCTCGGGGCGACGTCGCTCGCGGGGCGCGAGCATCTCGACAACCTCATCTTCGTCGTCAACTGCAACCTCCAGCGCCTCGACGGGCCGGTCCGTGGCAACGGGAAGATCATCCAGGAGCTGGAGATGGACTTCCGCGGGTCCGGGTGGAACGTCATCAAGGTCATCTGGGGCTCGCGCTGGGACCCGCTGCTCGCCGCCGACGAGGACGGCCTGCTGCTGCGGCGCATGGAGGAGGCCGTCGACGGCGACTACCAGGCCTACAAGGCGCGAGACGGCGCCTTCGTGCGCGAGCACTTCTTCGGGGCCTCCCCCGAGCTCGCCGAGCGCGTGAAGGACATGAGCGACGCCGAGATCTGGGCGCTGAACCGCGGCGGCCACGACGCGCAGAAGGTCTACGCCGCCTACGCGGCGGCCGTCGCGCACACCGGTCAGCCGACGGTGATCCTCGCGAAGACCGTGAAGGGCTACGGGATGGGGTCCGCCGGCGAGGGCATGAACGTCTCGCACCAGCAGAAGAAGATGGACGAGAAGGCGCGCTTCGCCTTCCGCGACCGCTTCTCGCTCGACCTCACAGACGAGGAGACGCGGACCGCCGCGTTCCACCCGCTGCGCGACGAGGAGCCGGAGGCCGCCTACCTCAAGGAGCGCCGCGAGGCCCTCGGCGGCAACCTGCCCATGCGGGTCACGTCGTCGCCGCAGTTGCCGGTCCCCGACCTCGAGAAGTTCCAGGCCCAGTTCGACGGCACCGGCGACCGTGAGATCTCGACGACGATGGCGTTCGTGCGGATCCTCTCCACGATCATCCGCGAGAAGGAGCTCGGGCCGCACGTCGTGCCGATCGTCCCCGACGAGTCGCGCACGTTCGGGATGGAGGGCATGTTCCGCCAGCTCGGCATCTTCAGCCAGGTGGGGCAGCTCTACCAGCCAGAGGACCGCGACCAGCTCATGTTCTACCGGGAGGACAAGAGCGGGCAGATCCTCCAGGAGGGCATCAACGAGCCCGGAGCGTTCAGCTCGTGGATCGCCGCCGCGACGGCCTACGCCAACCACGGCGTCACGACGCTCCCGTTCTACATCTACTACTCCATGTTCGGCTTCCAGCGGATCGGCGATCTGGCGTGGGCGGCCGGCGACAGCCGCGCGCGCGGGTTCCTCGTCGGTGGGACGGCGGGGCGCACGACGCTCAACGGCGAGGGCCTGCAGCACGAGGACGGCCACAGCCACGTGCAGGCCGCGCTCATCCCCAACTGCGTGAGCTACGACCCGGCCTACGCCTACGAGCTGGCCGTGATCATCCACGACGGGATGCGCAGGATGGTGTCCGAGCACGAGGACGTCTTCTTCTACCTCACCGTGATGAACGAGAACTACCCGCATCCGGCGATGCCGGAGGGATCCCGCGAGGGCATCCTGCGCGGGATGCACCGTGTCGCCCGGTCCGAGGACGGCGACGGCCGGCCGCACGTCCGGCTGCTCGGGGCGGGCACGATCCTCCGCGAGGTGCTCGCCGCGGCCGACATGCTCCGCGACGAGCACGGCGTCGACGCCGACGTCTGGAGCGTCACCTCGTTCACCGAGCTGCGCCGCGACGGCCAGGCCGCCGAGCGGTGGAGCCGCCTGCATCCGGGTGAGGAGGCGCGGGTGCCCTACGTGGCCGAGCAACTCCCCGGGGGCGGCGGGCCCGTGGTCGCCGCGACCGACTACATCCGTACGCTCGCCGACGGGGTGAGACCGTGGATCGAGGACCGCTACGTCGTGCTGGGGACGGATGGGTACGGGCGCAGCGACTCGCGCGAGGCGCTGCGCCGGTTCTTCGAGGTCGACCGCCAGCACGTCGTCGTCGCGGCGCTCACCGCGCTCGCCGATGAGGGCGCGATCGAGCGCTCCAAGGTCGCCCGCGCGATCGAGTCCTACGGCATCGACCCCGATCTGGAGGCCCCGTGGCTGAGGTAGCCGTTCCCGACATCGGTGATTTCACCGACGTTCCCGTCGTCGAGATCCTCGTGTCGGTGGGGGACACGGTCGCCGCCGAGGACCCGCTCGTCGCGCTCGAGTCCGACAAGGCGACAATGGAAGTTCCCTCCCCGCAGGCGGGGACGGTGAAGGAGATCCACGTGAGCGTGGGGGACACCGTGAGCGAGGGCGACCGCCTGCTCACGCTCGAGGACGCCGAGCCCGACGCCGAGGGTGAGCCGGACGCCGACGCCGACGCCGACGCCGCGGATGACGCCGACGCAGGCGACTCCCCGGCGGCCGATGTGGATCAGGAGGGCTCACGGGCCCCCGGATCCACATCGGAGCCGGCCGCGAGTGGTTCGTCGGCCTCCGATGCGGACGCGCCCGCGGGCGACGGCGAGGTGTACGCGAGCCCGGTCGTCCGCCGGCTCGCACGCGAGCACGGGGTCGATCTCGCGAGCGTGCAGGGAACCGGGCGCGGAGGTCGAATCACGCGCGTGGACATAGAGGCGGCCGCGGAGGGCGGACAGAAGGGCGCTCGAGCCGACTCCGGGGCTGCCCGGTCGGCGCCGGGGCCGCGCAAGCGTCCCGAGCCCGCCGAGGGCGACGAGCGGGTCGAGATGACCCGGATCCAGCAGCTCGGCGCTGCGAACCTCGCGGGGGCGTGGGCGGAGATCCCGCACGTCACGCACCACGAGGACGCCGACGTCACCGACCTCGAAGCGTTCCGCAAGCGCCTCAACGGGGAGCAGAAGGACGTGAAGGTGACGATGGTCGCCCTCCTCCTCAAGGCGTCGGCCGCGACGTTGCGTGAATTTCCGCGCTTCGCGTCGCAGCTCGACGGCGATCACGTCATCCACAAGCGCGATCTCCACATCGGGTTCGCCGCCGACACCGTCAACGGGCTCGTCGTCCCCGTCGTGCGCGACGTCGACCGCAAGGGCCTCTACGAGATCGCCGCGGACCTCACCGAGCTGTCGGGCAAGGCGCGGGAGGGGAAGCTGTCCCCGCGAGAGATGAGCGGGGCGGTCTTCACGATCTCCTCGCTCGGAGGCATCGGGGGGACCGGGTTCACCCCGATCATCAACCCGCCCCAGGTCGCGATCCTCGGAGCGGTGCGCACGGTCATGCGGCCGGTCTGGGACGGGGAGGCGTTCCAGCCGCGGCTCATCCTGCCGCTGTCGCTCTCCTACGACCACCGCGTGATCGACGGCGCCGCCGCCGCGCGCTTCTGCGTCCACCTCGCGAACGTCCTCGCGGACCTCCGGAGGGTACTCCTGTGAGCGATCCAACGACCGTCACCGTCCCTGACATCGGGGATTTCACGGACGTCCCGGTGATCGAGATCCTCGTCACCGCGGGGGACGCCGTCGAGGCCGAGCAGCCGATCGTCGTCCTCGAATCCGACAAGGCCACGGTCGAGATCCCCGCGCCGGCCGCCGGCACGGTCACCGCCATCCACGTGAGCGTCGGCGACACCGTCTCCGAGGGCTCGCGACTCCTCGATCTGGAGGTCTCGGAGAGCGACGGCCACGACGCCGGCGACGACGCCGGCGATGTCGCCTCCGAGAGCGTCGATGATGCCCAGAACTCAGGCGACGACGGTGATGTCGACGTCGCCGCTCAAGCTCAACCTGAGGGTGAGGTGACCCCCGTGACGAGCGGCGACGCGCCAGGCGAGGCTCCCGACGCGGACGAGCACGCTGGCGTCCTCGTGCTCGGGTCCGGGCCGGGGGGCTACACCGCCGCCTTCCGGGCCGCGGACCTCGGTCTCGACGTCGTCCTCGTCGAGCGCCACAGCGCCCTGGGCGGCGTGTGCCTCAACGTCGGGTGCATTCCCTCCAAGGCGCTGCTCCACGTCGCCGAGACGATCCAGAACGCCCGGGACGGCGCTGGGCACGGCGTCAAGTTCGTGGAACCCACGATCGACGTCGACGCGCTGCGCGACTGGAAGGACGGGATCGTCGGCCGGCTCACCGGAGGGCTCGCCGGGATGGCCGAGCGCCGCAAGGTCCGGGTCGCCCGGGGCGCCGGCCGCTTCACCGGACCGCGTCTGCTCGAGCTCACCGGCCCCGACGGCGCCATGCGCACGATCTCCTTCGACCACGCGATCGTCGCGGCGGGCTCCGAGCCCGTCGAACTGCCCGGAATCCCGCACGAGGACGCGCGGGTCATCGATTCGGCCGGGGCGCTCGCCCTCCCCGACGTCCCGCAGCGGCTGCTCGTCGTCGGCGGCGGCATCATCGGGCTGGAGATGGCGACCGTCTACGTCGCGCTCGGGTCCGAGGTGACGGTCGTCGAGCTCGCGGGCCAGCTCATTCCCGGCGCCGACCGCGACCTCGTGAAGCCCCTCGCGAAGCGCCTCGCGGAGCGTGGCGTGCTCGTGCACCTCGAGACCCGCGTCGACACGCTCGAACCCTCCGACGACGGGTTGCGCGCCACGTTCGCGGGGGAGAAGGCCCCGGGACCGGCGACGTTCGACCGCGTCCTCGTCGCCGTGGGGCGCCGCGCGAACGGCGCGGCCCTCGGTCTCGACGCGATCGAGGGCGTGACGGTCGACGACCGCGGCGTCATCGAGGTCGACGAGCAGATGCGCACCGGCGCGTCGCACGTGTTCGCGATCGGCGACATCGTCGGCGCCCCGATGCTCGCCCACAAGGCCACTCACGAGGCGAAGGTCGCCGCCGAGGTGATCGCCGGCCACGACGTCACCTTCGACGCCCGCGCGATCCCGTCCGTCGCCTACACCGATCCGGAGGTCGCCTGGGTGGGGCTCACCGAGACCGAGGCGAAGGAGCAGGGGGTCGAGTACGAGAAGGCCGCGTTCCCGTGGGCGGCCTCGGGCCGCGCGCTCTCGATGGGGGCGGAGTCCGGCGTCACGAAGCTCCTCGTCGACCCCGGATCGCGCAGGGTCCTGGGCGGCGCCGCCGTCGGACCCCATGCGGGCGAGCTCGTCGCCGAGATCGGCCTCGCGATCGAGATGGGCGCCGAGGCCGGCGACCTCGCCCTCACCGTGCACGCCCACCCGACCCTGTCCGAGACGGTGGGCCTCGCCGCCGAGATCGCCGAGGGCACGATCACGGACCTGCCGCCGCAGCGCAAGCGGGGCTGAGGTCGGATCCCTCGGGAGCCGGCGAGCGCCCGGGCTGCCTGCGCCACGTCGCCGCCCGCAAGCTGCCTGGGAGTGCCGTGCGCGCACGCGAGAGCGTCGGGCTCATGCGGAAGATGGCATGAGCGGTCTGTCCTCCCCGCCCTGTCCGCCGCGCCGACGAACGGACCCCGATACGACGACTCGACACGAGCCGTGAGCAGAGAGGCAGGATGCGTGAAGCGGCCGCGAGCCGGCTGTGGATGCTCAGTCTGTCGTGGCAGCGGGCTCGGGGAGCGGGAAGAGTCGCGCGAAGCGCTGGAAGGCACCGGTACTTCCCTCGAGCTCCGACCGCGAGGGAGGTCTGGTGCCGGTTGCAATCGCGAGGAAGTTCGCGAGTGATGTCCGCAGCACGAACGCGGGCGCGCGTGGAACCCCGTACCGGGCGTGAGCCGTGCGATCGGCGACTTCGAGATGGAAGGCGACGTCGTCGACGACGAAGGCGTAGATCTCCTCGAGGTCGCGGGCCACCTCCGGCCTGAACGCAGCCTGCAACGCGATCGCGTACCAGCCCGGCTGGCGATGCTCGCCCGCCCGCGGAGGTTGTATCGGGTCCATTCCCCAGCGCGCGAGCTCGAGGAGCGCTGGCTGCAGCCGCCGGCCTCGCTCGGTCAGCTCATAGACGCGCGCGCCGGCCGGAGGCGGCAGCGTCGCTCGGCTGATCAGGTCCTGCGTCTCGAGTGCACGGAGGCGATCGCTCAGCAGGTTCGGCGCGATCCCCGGCAGTCCCGACATTCTCCGCCCCCTCGCTGGCGCTCATGCTTCGCCGAGGCTCCTCGCGGCCGCTGCAAACCGAGGTCTACCTCGGCGATGACGCACAGCGCGCTGCGATCCGGACGATCTTCTCGCACGCGCTCCGCAATCTCTCCGAGCTCTACGTCGCAACCGACGAGGCCCTGGGCGAGCTCGATGTGCCCGTGCTCGTCGGGTGGGGCGACCGGGACCCCTTCTTCCCGGTGGAGCAGGGGCAGCGCACCGCGGCCGCCGCGCAACGGGGGCGGCTCGTCGCGTACCCCGGCGCAGGGCACTTCCTGCCGTCCGAGCGCCGCGATGAGCTGTCGCGCGACATCCGCATGCTCGCGCGATGAGACTGCTCGACGAAGCGATCACCGCTCACGGCGGCATGGAACGCTGGCGCGAGCTGAAGCGCATCAAGCTGAATCTGCGCTGCGGTGGCATCGCGATGGCGCTGAAGGGCCGACCGGGCGTCCTGGGCGAGCTCGCCGCAAGCGTCGACACGCGCCGCCCCCACGTCCAGTTCGACCGCCTCGGAACCTTCGACGGAGTCGATGGCCGCCCGCCCCGGATCGCGCGTCGTCTGCGTTGGACCGACCGGGACGTCCTCCATTTCACCGGCTATGCCCTGTGGAACTACATCACCGCGCCATTCATGCTCGCCAACGACGATGTCACGGTCGAGGAGCTCGCCGGCAGGCGGTTTCGTGTGACGTTCCCGCCCGACCTGCCCACGCATTCGCGCTCACAGACCGTTCACCTCGGCCCGGACGGCCGGATCACGAGAATCGACTACACCGCTGAGGTCTTCGGGCCCTGGGCGCGGGCCGCACATCATTGCCTGGTGCATGAACGCATCGACGGACTGCTCTTCGCCACCCGTCGGCTCGTCGTTCCGCGCGGTCTCCCCGGCCCACCCCTCGTCACGATCTCCATCGACGACATCACCCTCGAGTGAACACGAGCCCCCGGCCGGGGGGCACCGACGCGGACGGCCCCACGGACGCGCTGTCCGCGCCGGTATCGTCCGCGCCCGGCGCCGGGGCCGTCGACGCAGGGGCCCGCGCCCGTCACCGATCAGACAGCGGAGGAAGCGGCGTGTTCAAGACGAGGTTCACCGAGACGTTCGGCATCGAGCATCCGATCGTGCAGGGCGGGATGCAGTGGGTCGGGCGGGCCGAGCTCGTCGCCGCGGTCGCCAACGCGGGGGCGCTCGGTCACATCACCGCGCTCACGCAGCCCACGCCCGAGGATCTCGTCAAGGAGATCGAGCGCTGCCGCGAGCTCACCGACAAGCCGTTCGGTGTCAACCTCACGATCCTGCCGGCGATCAGCCCGCCCCCGTACATGGAGTACGCCCAGGCGATCGTCGACTCCGGCGTCAAGTACGTCGAGACCGCGGGCAACAACCCGGTCGAGTTCCTCGAGATCTTCAAGCCGGCCGGCATCAAGACGATCCATAAGGCGACGACCGTCCGCCACGCGCTGAAGGCCCAGCAGATCGGCGTCGACGCCGTCTCGGTCGACGGGTTCGACTGCGCCGGGCACCCCGGCGAGGACGACGTGCCCAACCTCGTCCTCATCCCGCGCGCCGCCGACGCGATCACGATCCCGATCATCGCCTCGGGCGGGATCGCGGACGCCCGCGGCATGGTCGCCGCGCTCGCGCTCGGCGCCGACGCCGTGAACATGGGCACGCGCTTCATGGCGACCGCGGAATCCCCGATCCACCAGAACATCAAGGACCACCTCGTGCAGGCCGACGAGCGGATGACCGACCACATCTTCCGCTCGTTCCGCAACACCGCCCGCGTCGCGAAGAACTCCGTCAGCCAGGAGGTCATCCGCATCGAGAAGGAGGGCGGCGAGTTCGCCGACGTCAAGGACCTCGTGAGCGGCGCCCGCGGCAGACTCGTCTACGAGAACGGCGATCCCGAGGCGGGCATCTGGTCCGCCGGGCTCTCGCAGGCCCTGATCGAGGACGTCCCCACCTGCCAGGAGCTCGTCGACCGCATGATCACCGAGGCCGAGGAGATCATCAACGGCCGTCTCGCGGGCGTCCTCGGCGGTGAGGCCGCGGCGGTCTGACGCGGATCTCGCGGGGGCGCACCGTCCGCCGACGGGAGCCGTCGATCACCCGGCGCGACGCGGTGTCATCGCCGTGGCGCGCGCAGGGTGACGTTGCGCGTGACCGTCCGCGTGCCCCCGTCGCGGCGGGCGATGCGGACGCGCACCTGGAGCGCGAGGCGCCCGCGACGGGTCAGGGCGCGCCGTGCACGTGCGTCGAGACGCGCGGAGAACGACACGGTGCCGGTCGTCGACGCGCGCCGCACGGCACGGGCGACGCGGAGCCGCGTCGAGCGCCCC
>JBFIDS010000094.1:0-9568 GCA_041603715.1 Paraconexibacter sp.
CCGTCCCGGCGCCGGTCGCGCCCGGCCCGGCCGTGGTCGCCGCGACGGGGGAGGCCGCGAAGTTCCCGGCGAAGCTCGCCGTCCTGCGGGCGGGCGTGAAGAAGGGGCGGCTCGACGTCCTCGCCGAGATCACCGGCCGCGCCTCGGGGAAGGTCCGGGTCACGTTCATCGCCGGCGGGCGCCGTACCTCCTTCGACGCGCCGATCCGCGAGGGCCGCATCCGCATCGACCGTCGGCTCTCGCGGGTGCAGTCGCGCCGGGGCACCGGCATCGTCGAGATCGACTACGGCGGCAACGACCGCACGCGCAGGGACGACGTCCGGCTGAGGGCCGCCGACGGAAAGGCGCGGCTCGCGCGCAAGGTGGCCGCGATGGAGGACGGACAGCTTCTCGTGTCGGGGACGATCAGCCGGCGCGCGCGGGGGGTCGTGCGCATCCGCGCCGACTACGTCGGCCCCGGCGGGACACTCGAGCAGGCCCACCTGCGGGCGTCGATCTCGCGTGGGAAGTGGTCGGTGCGCAGCCCGCTGAAGCCCGGGATGGCCGCGGGCGTCCAGCTCTCGATCCAGTTCACCGGCGACGGCCGTCGCGGGATCCGCGGCGAGCAGGACGCCAAGCAGGTGCTCCCGGGGTGAGGCGCGCGTGACCGGGGACCGTGGTGCCTGGTGTGCGTCATGCGGGCACGAGGCACCACGGTCCCGGGGACCCACCCGACGCGCACCACACCACGCCGAGGGATGCGCTCCGCCGCGAACGGGTACCGGGTGAGGATGGCCCTGACACCACCCGACGACGTCGACTTCGGTGCGGTCCGCCACGCGCTCGAGGCGACGCGGGACGCCACGCGGGCGCGGGTCGACGGGCTCGCCGCGCGGCCCGAGCCGGGGAGCGGCCTCGGGTTCGGCAAGCGCATCGGCGACGGGACGATCGAGGCGGTGAGCCGGCTGACCGAGATCGGCGTGGGGTCGGTGCTGGAGACGACGCTGGAGCAGGTCGAGCGCGCACTCGCCAAGCTCGACGCGGGGACCTACGGCGTGTGCGACTCCTGCGGCGGAGAGATCCCGGCCGCCCGGCTGCAGGCCCGCCCCGAGAGCACGCACTGCGTCCCGTGCGCGGCCGGGGCGCGGCGGCCACCGCCACGCCGGCGGTGAGACGCGCGCTCTCCGTCGGACGCTCGTCCCGGAGGTGTCGACCGTGACAGCACGACCCGGAAGCCGTACGCTCGATCGCGGGGGTATCAACCGTGGAGATCAGACATTGCGCTGATTGCCGGCACCGTGCTTCAGCGCAGGCGCGCTTCTGCGAGCGCTGCGGCACGCCACTGACCGCAACCGCAGCGCCGCTGCGGGCCCCGAGCGGGCTCGAGGCCAGGATCCTCGAGCAGCGGACCGCGATCGAGGGCGAGCACAAGCAGGTCACCGTGCTCTACGCCGACATCGTCGGCTCGATGCAGCTCACGCACGTGTTGGAGAGCGAGCGCTGGGGGTTCGTCCTGGACCGGTTCCTCGCGATCGCCGCCGCCGCGGTCCACGCGTTCGAGGGAACGGTCAACCAGTTCACCGGTGACGGACTCATGGCGGTCTTCGGTGCCCCGCTCGCGCACGAGGACCACGCGCGGCGCGCCTGCCTGGCCGCCCTCGAGCTCCAGCAGCAGGTCGCGACCCTGGCCGCCGAGCTGACCCGGACCGACGGCGTCGAGTTCGCGGTTCGCTGTGGACTGAACTCCGGGCCGGTGGTCGTCGGTGCCATCGGTGACGACGTGCACATGGACTTCGTCCCCCTCGGGAACACGACGGCGCTGGGCCGCAGGATCGAGTCGCTGGCGCCGCCCGGGTCGACGGCGATCGGCCCGTCGACCGCTGCCCTGGTCGACGGCGAGTTCGAGGTGCGCGAGCTCGGGGAGTTCGTGGTCAAGGGGGCGGCGGACCGTCTGCGGGTGCGGGAGCTGGTCGGCCCCGGGCCGGCGCGGACGCGCCTCCAGGCAGTGGCCGCGACCCGCGGGCTCTCGCGGTTCGTCGGGCGCGCCGCCGAACGCGCCGTGCTCGACTCCGCGCTGCAGGACGTCGTGTCCGGGAGCGGACGGGCGATCACGCTCGTCGGTGACCCGGGCGTCGGGAAGAGCCGGCTCGTCCATGAGTTCGTCGCGGAGTGTCTGGCCCGCGGTCTGCCGGTCGCGTCGACCTCCGGCATCGCGCACGGACGCGACGTCCCGTTGCTCCCGGTGCTCGCCCTCGCCCGCGACTTCTTCGGCGTCGACGGGCTCCTCCCGCCGGGGATCGTGCTCGAGCGCATCGCGGCGATGCTCCTGCCGCTCGACCCCGCGTTCGCCGCGGAGATGCCGTTGCTGTCCGAGTTCCTCGGGGTCGCCGACCCCGATCGCCCGCTCGCCCCGTCCACGCCACAAGAGCTCGACGGCCGACTTCCGGACCTGCTGGCCCGTGCGGTCGCGATCCGCGGCCGCCACGAGCCGACCGTCCTGGTGGTGGAGGACGTGCACTGGCTCGACGACGCCAGCGCCGCCGTCATCGAAGCTCTCGTCGCGGCGGTTGCGGACAGCCGGACGCTGCTGGTCGCCACCTCCCGCCCCGGGCGTCCCCTTCCCTGGACGGTCGGCCCGACGCACGACCGGATCGACCTCGGTCCGCTGGAGCCCGACGCGGCCGACGAGCTGCTCGCGCAGCTCGTCGGGCGTGACGGGTCGCTCGACGGGCTCGGACCGAAGATCGGTGCCCGTGCCCAGGGCAACCCGTTCTTCATCGAGGAGCTCGTCCAGGCGCTCGTCGAGTGCGGTCACCTCGCCGGGACGCGCGGCGCTCTCCGACTGGCGAGCGAGCTGGACGGCGTCGTTCTGCCGGCGACGGTCCAGGCCGGACTCGCCGCGCGTATCGACCGGCTGGCGCCGCACGAGAAGCTGGTGATGCAGACGATGGCGGTGATCGGCGACGAGATCCCCGCGCCGCTGCTCAGCGCGGTGACCGATCTCGAGGAGCGTGAGCTCGCCGAGGCGGTCGCGATGCTCGCCGACGCGCAGTACGTCGTCCCCCACGACGTCGCCGGTGATCCCCGGTACCTGTTTCGGCACCCGCTCACCCGGGAGGTCGCCTACGGCTCCCAGCTGTCGGAGCACCGCGCGCACACCCACCAGCGTGTCGCCGCCGCCATCGAACACGTCTACCCCGAGGACCTCGACGAGCGGGCCGCGCTCGTCGCGCACCACTGTGAGGCGGCGGGCGACACGCTCGAGGCCGCCAGGTGGCATGTCCGCGCCGCGTCCTGGTCCGAGCGGGCGTCACTCGCGGCCGGGCTGCGGCACTGGCGCCGGGTCCGCGATCTCACGGGCCGGCTGGAGGAGGCGACCCCCGACCGCGATGCCCTGGCCTCCCGCGCACGCAGCGGGATCCTCGGCCTGGTGTGGAGGATCGGGGGGGACGCGGCCGAGACGGCGACGATCCGGGAGGAGGCGCGGACGGAGGGTGGGCAGGCGATTCCCGAGCTCTTCGCGGCCGGCACCCTCATGCACGGCGCGCGCGAGGTGGAGGGCCTCGAGGGGTTCCGGGAGGCCGCACGCAGGAGCTTCGCCGCCGGTGACTCCGGGGGCGCACTCACCGCTTCCACCGGAGTCGCGTACGCGAGCTGGATCGCCGGGTCGCTGCCCGAGGGGATCGCGACGATCGACCGGGCACTTGCGCTGGCCGGAGGAGACCCGGCAGTCGGGGCGGCCCAGCCCTACGCGTGCCCGCTCGCCCACGCGTACGGGCAGCGTGCGCTGTGCCGGGGGTACGCGGGCGACCTCGGGCACGCGCGACGCGACTTCGCCCGCGCCATCGATCTGGCCCGGGCCCGCGAGGATCCGATCACGCTGTCCGCCGCCCACGCCAACTTCACGCTGGTCGAGGCGGTCGCCGGCGACACCGAGGTGGCTCGCCGCCAGGCCGCGTTGGGTCTCGAGGTCTCCGAACGGCTCGGCGACCTGGTCCACAGCGTCGCCTGTGAGGTGCCGCTTGCCGCCGCGGAGGCTCGCGAAGGCCGCTTCGCGGACGCGCTCGCGCGGGCCCGATCGAACCTCGACACCGTCCGCCGCAGTGGCGTCGGCCGGTACTACGAGCCGCTGCTCCTGGCCACGATCGCCCGCTGCCGGCTCGGCCTCGGGGAAGCCGACGGCGCCCTCGCCGCCGCCGAGCAGGGCGCGGACATCGCCGCCGGGCGCGCGCTCGCGGCCTGTGCGCTGCACGCGCCTCTCGCGCTGGCCCATGTGCTGCTCGCGACCCGGGGCGCGGCCGCCGGAGAGCGGGTCGAAGCGGTGCTCGGCCGCGCCCGACTCGTCGTCGGTGAGAGCGGCGCGCGACTCTTCGAGTCTGGGATCGACGGAGAGCTGCGCGAGCTGGAGCGTCACCGTGCCGGGGAGGTCGAGGTGCGCGCGAAGGGCCCCACCATCTCGGTCAGGGCCTCCTCCGGCGCGCTCACGTTCAGTACGCCTCCGTGGGGCCGACCTCGGTCGCCCCCCAGCCGGTGACGACCCAGCTGTGGAGGCCCGGGCACACGCCAGATGTCCAGGATTGGGTGGCCCGGCAACGGGACGCGCCCGTAGCGTGCGGGGGATGGAGCGCGGAAGTGCGACACGTTGTCGGGTCTGCGGGGAGGCACCGTCGGGCGACGCGCGCTTCTGTCCGCGCTGCGGGGCCCGGGTGCCCCGAGGCCCGGCAGACGACGACCCCGCCGTCGCCCCGCCGACACCGCCGGCCACGAGCGAGGAGGGCGGAAACCTCGGATAGCATCGCCTCAGTGGCGACGACATGGGCAGAGCCAGGCACGTTCCTCGCGCGGCTCTGTGACGATGACCGCGACGCGCTGCTGCGGCTCGGTGGTCCGCGTCGGTTCGCCCGCGGTGAGCGCCTCATGCATCAGGGTGAAGCCGGGGATCGCGTCCTTCTCCTCCTCGAAGGTCACGTGAAGGCGAGCAGCAGCGACTCCCGCGGCCGCGAGCTGGTGCTCAGCTTTCGCGGGCCCGGCGACGTGCTCGGTGAGCTGACGTTCCTGCACGCCGATCCGCGCTCCAGCGACGTCACCGCGATCGAGCCGGTCGAGTCCCGCGGGATCGCGTCGTCGGAGTTCCGCGCCTTTCTCGAACGCCGCCCGACCGCGGCGCTCACGCTGATCGACGTGATCAGCCGCCGCTTCCGCGACGCCAATGTCGCGCGGCGGCAGTTCGGTGACCTCGACACCGTCGGCCGCGTCGCCGCTCGACTGGTCGAGCTCTGCGAGCGCTATGGCGATCGTCGCGGCGAGGTGATCGAGATCCGGCTGCCCGTCACCCAGGACGACCTCGGTAGCTGGACCGCATCCTCGCGCGCCGCGGTCGCGAGCGCTCTGCGGACGCTCCGGGACCTGGGCTGGATCAGGACCGAACGACGGCGCATCACCGTGCTCGACCTCGGGGCGCTGGTGCGTCGCAGCGCCTGAGCGACACGCGGTCGAGTGCGGGGAACCCGGGCCGGGTCGCCGCGCGACGCCCTTCGATCTGCGTCAGCGCCCGGACCGCCCGCGTGGGTAGACCGAGATGCCGATCGGGGAGTCGGGGGCGAAGAGCGCGCTGATCGGATTGGCGGCGGCGCTGCTGATCGACGCGCCGGCCGGCGTCCGGCGACCGGCGGTCGTGAAGATCACGATCGAGATCCCGCTCTGCGGCAGGTGGGCGATGACCCCGTGGTAGCCGACGAGTCCCGGGTTCGTGAGGATCCAGTCGTTGAGCACGAGGGTCCCCATCCCGTAGTGGGCGGTGCCCTCCGAGTTCAGCACGCCGACCCCGTCGGGCTGGGGGCCGACCTGAATTCGGTGGGAGTCGGGGCGCAGCAGCTCGCCCGAGCCGAGCGCGCGGGTCCACCGGCCCATGTCGGCAAGCGTCGAGATCCCGTACCCGGTGTGGGTCGCCCACGAGATGTTCCAGTTGGTCGCGTCCTGGAAGGTCCCCGTGGTGTCCTCGTCGTAGCCGTGCAGCGCGGGCGCCGGCATGTCGGCGTCGAAGGCCATGGTGGTCCGACGCAGCGACAGTGGGCCGAGGACCGCGTCACGCAGGAGCCGGTCCAGGCGCTCCCCTCCCACCTTTTCGAGGATCTGGCCGAGCAGCATGAAGTTCGTGTCCGAGAAGGCCCACCGCGTCCCGGGCTCGAACAGCAGGGGCCGGCTCGTCCCGAGTCGGATCAGCGCGTCGGGCTCGAACTGCCGGAACGGGTCGGCGGCGAGGGCCTGGACGAAGCCGGGCTGCGTCACGTAGTCGACGTAGCCGGAGGTGCTGTGGCCCAGCATCCCGAGGGTGACCCTGTCGGCGGCCCGCAGCGACGGATACCACTTCGACACCGGGTCGTCGAGCCCGACCTTGCCCTGCTCCACGTACTTCAGGAGCAGCGTGGTCGTCATCGTCTGGGTGACGTTGCCGATCCGGAAGTGCTGGTCGCGTCGAGCGGGAACCTGCGGCAGCGCCTCGCCCGCGGCCCCGCTGACGATCTCCCTGCCGTCGATCCAGACGCCGAACACCGCGCCGGTCGCGTCGAACCTCCGGGCGACCCGACGCATCACGTCGACGACTTCGGCGGCCCGGGGGTCCGACGCGTCGATGCAGATGTCGTGGCCGCTGCGCTTCTGACCGTCGAGGCACCGGCCGGGGGCGATGGGGCTCGCCGTCTCGCCGCTCGTGTCCGAACCGCACCCGGACCCCGACGCGATCGCGACGAGCAGGGCGCACGTCCCGATGAGGCGTCGTGTCGGCGGCACGGGTGACCGCTCAGCGCTGGGGCGGGGTGACGAGCTTGTGACCGAGCGCCTCGGTCAGCGCCACCTCGATGCGCGTCGAGGGATTCGAGCAGACAGGCCTGGTCGGGTTGTCGGCGAGCGTCGGGGAGCCGGAGCAGTTGCCGGAGGCGATGTCGCTGTTGGTCTGGTTGACGACCGTCGTGTCGGTCGCGGTGTCGTAGTAGACGCTCGTGTTGTACCCGGGGAGCTCGCCGGTGTGCCCGACCCAGCCGTCGACGCACCCCATCGACAGCCCGTAGGCGTAGTCGGTCGACGCCGGGAACGACGTCAGCCGCTGCGCCTGCGCGCGCGCATCCAGCAGCCCCTGCCCCGTGCCGAGGGCACGCCCGTAGGTCAGCAGGTCGTCGATGGTCGACACCAGGGCCCCGGCGGTCCAGGCCCAGGACGGGTGCCAGTGCGTCGCGTCGTCGGGTCGACGGGGGGTCGCGTCCTTCCCCTGCAAGGTGTAGCCGCGCGCGAACGGCTTGGGCAGGGTCGTCGTGTCGCCCGGCCATGAGGTATCGGCAAGACCCAGCGGCTCGATCACCCGCTGCTCGATGACCTCGAACACCGGCCGGCCCGTGACCTTCTCGATCACCTTGCCGAGCAAGATCGTGTTGGTGTTCGAGTAGTCGTAATCGCCCGGTTCGGACATGGGCTCCGTGGCGGTGCCGTACGCGACCAGCTCGTCGGGGGTGAATGTGGCGTTCTCGGGGTCGCCGAAGAAGCGCTGCTGCCACTCGGCGCTGAACGTGTAGCTCGCGACGCCGCTGGTCATGTCCGCCAGCGAGCGCAGCGTGACGCGATCGCCGCCGGGCACACCGGGGACGTACTGCTCGATCGGGTCGCTCAGGGAGAGCTCCCCCTCCTGCGCGAGCTGGAGGAGCACGGTCCCCGTGAAGGTCTTGGTGACCGAGCCGATGCGGGTATGGACGCCGGCCCGCATCCTGGCCCCGGTGCCCGTGTCGCTCAGGCCGTACGCCTTGACCCAGGTGCCTTCCGGACTGCGCACGCCGACGACCGCACCCGGCGTGGCGTCCTCCTCCAGGGCGGCGCGGACCGCTGCGTCGAGCTTTGCCACGAGCTCGGCCGGCAGGTCCGCCGTCGTCGCAGAGACCGGGAGCTTGGCGGCGATCACCTCGTCGACGTTCGCCACGCAGGGCGGGACCACGGCCGTTGAGCCCGTCGCGTCCGACGTGGAGTCCGAGTCGCCGCACGCCGCGAGCAGCACCCCGAAGGCGAGCGCCAGCGCCACGCCCGTCCCGACCACTCGACACCGCCGTCCACGCATCACCGTCCCCGTCCGTCGCTCACCGCAGTCCGGTCACGCTGATCGACCGGCGCGATACGGACCACCCAGTTCTGGACTGTGCGCCCACGGTCCAGAACTGGGTGGTGGCCGTAGCCGTCGCTCGTCAGGGTCGCGGGCATGCCTCGCGCGACCAGGCGGCGACGGGAAGCGTCCGCGTCGGCGGCGGTGGCCGTGTGCGCGGTGCTCGCGGCGCCGGCCCACGGTCAGGCGCCGTCGCCGTCCAGCGTGTCGGCCCTGCCGATCCCGCCCGGCCAGGTCGCCGCCGCGGTGGGTCGGCTCGACGGCGTGGCGCGCGACCTGCTGGCGCGCACCGGCGTGCCCGGCATGGCGATCGCGGTGGTGCACGACGACAGGGTCGTTTTCGCGAGAGGCTTCGGCGTGCGCAGCCTCGCCGACCCCGCTCCGGTCGACGCGAACACGGTCTTCCAGCTCGCCTCGGTCTCCAAGCCGATCGCCGGGACCGTCGTCGCTCGCGCGGTCGGCGAGCGCAAGGCGGACTGGAACGGCCGCGTCTCGCGGTACCTGCCCGGCTTCGCCCTGGCGGACGCGCACGCGACCCGCACCGTCACGGTCGCCGACCTGTTCGCGCATCGCAGCGGCCTTCCGGACCACCTCGGGGACATCCTCGAGGACCTCGGCGCGAGCCGGGCCACGATCCTGCGCCGGCTGCGCTTTGCCCCGCTCACGCCGCTGCGCCAGAACTTCGCCTACAACAACTTCGGGATCTCCGCGGGTGCCTTCGCGGTGGCGCGCAAGGGAGGGACGAGCTGGGAGGCGCTGTCCGAGCGCTCGCTCTACCGGCCCCTCGGGATGACCTCGACGAGCTCGCGTCACCGTGACTTCCTGCGGCGCGCGAACCGCGCATCGCTGCACGTGCAGGACGCGGCGGGCCGGTGGGGGGCCGGAGGCAGGCGCAACCCCGACGCGCAGTCGCCCGCGGGCGGGGTCAGCTCGAGCGTCCGCGACCTCACGCAGTGGATGCGGCTCCTGCTCGCCGACGGGATGCACGACGGCCGCCGGTTGATCGACCCCGACGCGTTGCGGGCGATGCGCACGCCGACCATCGCGCTGGGAGCACCGGCCGCGCCGGACAGCCGCACGGCGATGAGCGGGCTCGGCGTCGACATCACCGTCGACGCGACCGGCCGGGTCCGCCTGACCCACTCCGGGGCGTTCACGACGGGCGGCTCCACGCACGTGTCCCTGCTGCCGGCGGAGAAGCTGGGGGTCGTCGTGCTGACCAACGGCTGGCAGATCGGGCTGCCGGAGGCCGTCGCGGGCAGCTTCCTGGACCTCGCCGAGCAGGGCCACGTGACGCGCGACTGGCTCACGACCTTCGCGCCGCTCCTCGCCGCCTCGCGGCAGAACACGAGCCGGCTGCTCGGTCGCCCGCGCCCGGCCCGCCCGAAGCCCGCCCGTTCCACCGCGTTCTACGCTGGGACCTACGCCAACGCCTTCTATGGCCGCGTC
>JBFIDS010000095.1:0-9567 GCA_041603715.1 Paraconexibacter sp.
CCGGACCAGCGGGACCGACCGGGCCACCCGGACCAGCGGGACCGACCGGGCCACCCGGACCAGCGGGACCGACCGGGCCACCCGGACCAGCGGGACCACCCGGCCCGGCCGGGCCCTGGGGCCCAGCGGCGCCGTCGTTCCCGGGTGCGCCCTGCTGCGCGGCCGGGACCGGGAAGACGGCACCGGACTCGGCGACCTCGAACGCGTCCGCACCGGCGGCGAGGACCGCGCAGGTGACGCGCTGGCCCTGGTCGGCGGCCGTGACCGCGTACGTCGTCCCGGTCTCACCGACGATCGGCGCGCCGTCGCGCCGCCACTCGCGGGTGAACGACGCGGCGCCCGTCCAGTTGCCGTCCGTGCACGTGAGCGTCTCCCCGACGACGGGCGCCCCGGTGATCGCCGGGCGTGCCCGGTTCATCGGCGCGGGCAGCGTCACGAGACGACGCAGGTCCGCGTGACCGACGTGCCGGCCGCCGTCCTTCGACCCGCTCGCGGCCCAGAGGCCTCCACCCGGCAGCAGCGCGAGCGCCGACATGTCCGCGCTCGACCGACTGGCCGACACGGGGACGGTCGCGAGGACGGTCCGGTCGAAGGGTCCGATCGTGTTGTCGGCGTTCGCCGGGTCGTCGAGCCGCACGACGGTCGCCGGTGAGACGTCGTTGTTGCCGTTGGCCTCGACCGCGAGAAGATCGCCGTCGCCGGCGAGCCCGAGATCGAGCAGGTCGTCGCCCGCTCCGGTGACCGCGATGGTCGCGAACGAGTCGGTCCCGACGTCGTAGCGGAACACGGTCGCGCTGTCGGCGCTCGAGGCGTAGACGGTCCCGCCGTCGGGCGTCACCGCGACGCCCGAGAGGTCGAGGCCGGTCCCCGGCACGTCGCGGACACCGCCGACGACGGCGCCCGAGCCGTCGAGCAGCGCGAGCTCGAACGCGTCGTCCTCGCTCACGACCCACGTGCCGCCGCCGGGGGCGGGGGCGACGTCCTGCAGCACGACGTCGGCACCGGGCGCGGCGACCGCCGCCGCGGAGCGAAGCGGCGCGTAGCCGCGCATCCCCGTCGTGGTCCGCAGGACGCGCGTCGGGACGGTCGCGTCCACCGTCGCGAGCTCGGTCGGCGAGAGCCCGGCGCCGATCCCGCGCACGTCGAAGTACGCCGTCCCGGTGCCGCGGGGAATCAGCCGGTCGGTCGGCAGGAGCGCGGAGTCGGTGAACCGGTGCATCGTGAAGAACGCCGCATCGTCGACGGCGTTGGCGACGTCCTCGTTGGCGACGACGACGAAGCCGCGGGCGACGTTGACCTTCACGCCCTCGGGCGCCTCACCGGTCGGGACGTGGCTGACGAGCCGCGGCGACTGCGGGAACGTGACGTCCCAGGTCGACATCGACTCGGACCGCTCACCGAGGACGAAGAGGTACTCGCGACCGTCGATGACCGCCGAGGTCATCCCCTCCGGTTCGGAGCCCTTGTCCTCCTCGTTGCGGTCGTCGCCGAGGAAGCCGTGGTCGGCGGCCGCCTGCTCGAACGGCGTCCCGACTCGCGACACGACGGACCCATCCATCGCGTGGATCGAGAAGTCGCGCGTGCCGCCCGTCGCCTCGCCCTCGTTGGCGGTCGCGACGAGCGTGCCGCCGGCGATCCACTCGACGGTGTCCGGCTGACGCTCCCGCGTGATCTCGGTGTCGAACGACAGAGACACGGGGTCGGTCGTGAAGACGTCCGCGAGGAACGTCGACGTGCCGAGGTCCTTGAGGTCGCCGTCGGCGAGCGTCGGGTTCGTGCCCGGCGTGTCGAGGTCGAAGATCGCGATCCGGTTGGCCTCCTGGATCGAGCCGACCATGACGTTGTCGTCGTTGATGTCGACGAACTCCGGCTGCGCCTCCTCACCCTCGGCGGCGAGGAACGCGGGCGGCAGCTCGACGAGGTCGAAGGTCCAGTTCATGGGGTCCGCGTCGCTCGTGTCGCCGCGAATGAAGCCGGGGACACCTCCGGGTGAGGGGTTCGACGCGGTGATCGGCTGGCCGAACTCCCGGTCGTTCTCGACGGCCATCGCCATCCGTGTCCCGTCGGGACTCACGGCGACGGCGTCGGGGACCTCGAGGAGCGCGGCGGCCCCAGGGACCCCGGTCGGCGCGCCGACGATGCCGGTGCCCGGGTCGTCGTCGTTGAAGAGGACCGTGCGGACGTGCGAGAGGTCGTCGGCGTCGAGGATGACGAACCCGTCGACGGGGTCGATCGTCGCGTCGGTCGCGGGGTCGTACACCTCGTCGCCGAGGGGGTCGACGTTCGCGTTCTTCGCGTTGAAGGGGGCGATGACGTATTCGTCGCGGACGAGCGCCACCGACGTCGGACCCGGTTCGGTGTTCGCCACGGCGACGCCGAACGACGGCGGTCCGGCGGGCGTCTCGAGCTCGAGCTCGGGGTCCCCGGTGTCGTTGCCGAGGTCCACGCCGGGAGCGGCGCCGAGGTCGGAGAAGATCGCGCTCTGAACGGGCGCGGACAGGTTCGCGAGGTCGTACCTCACGATCCCCTTGCCCTGCGTCGCGACGAGGAACTTCCCGTCCTGTGCGACGTCGACGATCTCGTTCGGCGTGTCACCGAAACGCTGGCCGTGGGTGAGGTCGAACGACGCGCTCACGACGGCGGGGAGGGCGAGCGAACTGGCGGTGACCGCGGCGAGGACCGCCGGGAACCGGAGGCGTGATGTCACAGGAGACTCCTGATCGTGGGGCAGGGCGACGGCACGCTAGGACCGCCCGTCGCGCGCGCTCAACCCCCTTTCTCCGGTTCGTCACGCGATCATCACGCCGCGTTCACGTCGGCACCCCGGGCAACTCCGACCGCGTTGGTAGGATTGAGAAATGATCTTCACGACGAAGGCGGAGTACGGCGTGCGCCTGCTCGTCGAGCTCGGGCGACAGAGCCGTCAGCCGCGGCCCCAGCCCGTGTCGCTGAAGGTCATCGCCGAGTCCGAGAGCCTGCCGCTCGCCTACCTCGAGCGCATCGTCGCCCTCCTCAAGAAGGCCGAGCTCGTCGAGTCGACCCGCGGTGCGCACGGCGGATACCGGCTCGCACGGGCCCCCGAGGACATCCGCATGGACGAGGTCGTCCTCGCCCTCGAGGGGGCCGTCGCCCCGATGACGTGCTTCGTCGACGACTCCGACACCGGGCGCGTGCTGTGCAACCACGAGGAGGACAAGGGGCACGGCTGTGCGACCAAGCTCCTGTGGATGCGCGTGCAGGGCGGCGTCGTGCGTGCCCTCCAGGGCACGACGCTCGCCGACCTCGTCGCCTTCGGCGAGCACGGCGCCGCCGGGCTCGACGGCGGGACCGCCCGCCCCGAGGACGCGCCGATCGCCGTCCCGAGCTCCTGACCCGTCCCGATCCCGAGCCGGCGTCCGCGCCGCTCACCCCACTTCCCCGCCCGACAACGACACCGAAAGCAGCGACAGACCACATGGCCGACCTCGAGATCAAGAACCTGCACGTCCGAGCGGATGACAAGGAGATCCTCAAGGGTCTCGACCTCACCGTGGACAAAGGCGAGGTCCATGCGCTCATGGGCCCCAACGGCTCCGGCAAGAGCACCCTCGCCAACGCGATCATGGGTCACCCGAGCCTCGAGGTGACCGAGGGTCAGATCATCTTCAAGGGCGAGGACATCACCGAGGCGGACCCCGACGAGCGCGCCCGCGCCGGCCTCTTCATGGCGTTCCAGTACCCGGTCGCGATCCCGGGCGTGACGATCGCGAAGTACCTGCGCATGGTGATGAACGCCCACCGCACCGCCAAGGGCGAGCCCGACATCCCGCTCAAGGAGTTCCGGGTCACCGTCGAGGAGGCGATGAAGCTCACGAACATCCCGCGCGCGTTCAGCTCCCGCTACCTCAACGACGGCTTCTCCGGTGGCGAGAAGAAGCGTCTCGAGACGCTCCAGCTCGCGCTCCAGAAGCCGGAGATCGCGGTGCTCGACGAGACGGACTCGGGTCTCGACATCGACGCGCTGAACATCGTTGCGAACGGGGTGAACACGGTCGCCAAGGAGAACGGCACCGGCGTCCTCATCATCACGCACTACCAGCGGATCCTCCACCTCGTGAAGCCGGAGCGCGTCTCGATCCTCCACGACGGGCGCATCGTCCACGCCGGCGGCCCCGAGCTCGTCGAGCGCCTCGAGGCGGAGGGCTACGGCTGGCTCATCGGCGATCAGACCGAGGCCCCCGCCCCGGCCGGAGCGTAGTGAGCGCGGTCGCCGACACGCCGCAGGCCGGGCGGGCCGCGGACTTCCCGACCCTCGATCGGGAGGGCGTCGTCTACCTCGACAGCGCCGCGACGTCCCAGACGCCGCGCGCGGTCATGGCCGCCATGGACGACTACTACGCCCATCACCGGGCGAGCGTCCACCGCGGCGTGTATCCGATCGCCGTCGAGGCGACCGAGCTCTACGAGGGCGCGCGCACGTCGGCGGCGCGCTGGCTGAACGCGGATCCTCGCGGGACGGTCTTCACCAAGAACGCCTCCGAGGCGATCAACCTCGTCGCCTACGCGTGGGGCTCGGCGAACGTCGGTCCCGGCGACGTCGTCGTCGTCACCGAGATGGAGCACCACTCCAACCTCGTGCCGTGGCAGCTCCTGTGCGAGCGCACGGGGGCGCGCCTCGCGTACGTGCCGATCGACGACGAGGGGCAGCTCCAGCTCGACGTGCTCGACACGCTGCTCGCACAGGGCACGGTGAAGATCGTCGCCGTCGCCCACGTGAGCAACGTCCTGGGGACGATCAACCCCGTCGCCGACGTCGTCGCCCGGGCCCACTCGGCCGGAGCGGCCGTGCTCGTCGACGGCACCCAGGCGGTGCCGCAGATCGCCGTGGACGTCGGCGCGCTCGGCGCGGAGTTCTACGCATGGACCGCGCACAAGGCCTACGGGCCGACCGGCATCGGGATCCTCCACGGCGGCTACGACGTCCTCGACGCGATGCCGCCGTTCCTCGGCGGCGGCCACATGATCTCCCGCGTGACGATGGAGGGCTCGCAGTGGGCTCCGCCCCCGGCGAAGTTCGAGGCGGGCACGTCGCCGATCGCCGAGGCGGCCGGGCTCGGCGCCGCGGTCGCCTACCTGCAGGACCTCGGGATGGACGCCGTCCGCGCGCACGAGCTCGACGTCACGGGCTACGCCCTGGAGCGCCTCGCAACGGTTCCCGGGCTCACGCTGCACGGCCCGCGGGCCGCCGAGCACCGCGGCGCCCTCGTCTCCTTCTCTCTCGACTGCGCCCATCCGCACGACGTCGCGGAGATCGCCGCGCGCAGCGGTGTCTGCGTGCGCGCCGGGCATCACTGCGCCCAGCCGCTGATGGCGCGCCTCGGCGCGCCGGCGACGACGCGCGCATCGTTCGCCGTGCACTCGACCCGCGCCGACGTCGACGCGCTCGTCGCGGCGCTCGGCGACGTCATCGAACTCTTCGGAGACTGACCCCATGGACGACCTCTACCGCGAGTACATCCTCGAGCACTACAAGCGCCCCCGGAACTGGGGCCCGATGGAGTCGCCCGACCTCGAGGCCCACGACAACAACCCGCTCTGCGGGGACGAGCTCGCGGTGATGCTCAAGGTCGACGACGAGGGCAAGGTCACCGACATCCGCTTCGACGGGCACGGCTGCGCGATCAGCCAGGCGAGCGCGTCGATGGCCTCGGAGGAGATCGTCGGGAAGTCGATCGACGAGATCATCCAGCTCGATCGCGACTTCGTCCTCGAGCTGCTCGGGATCGACATCTCGGCGACCCGGATGAAGTGCGCGATGCTCTCGCTCAAGGTCCTCAAGTCGGCGGCGCTCGGCTCGCAGGTGGACTGGGAGCCCGAGACGCCCGACGCCGTCCCGCCCGCCGGGTCCCCCGACAGCCTGTGAGCACCGCTGCGGGCGACCCCGCCCGGAGGGTCCGGGCGGGTCGACCGATACAATCCCTTCCCGAGCGGTCGGTTTTCGCCGTCCGCCCCTGTACCACTCGCCAATGAGCCCGATCATCGACATCTGCCCCCTCTCCGATCTCCCGCCCGGCGCGCGGAGGATCGTGACGTGGGAGGACCTCGAGATCGGCGTGTTCAACTGCGGCGGCGAGATCCTCGCGATCGAGGACCGCTGCTCACACGACGACGGCCCGCTCGCCGAGGGGCCGCTCGATGAGGCCGCGTGCACGATCGAGTGCCCCCGACACGGGGCGCGCTTCGATCTGCGCAGCGGCGTCCCGCAGACCCTGCCCGCCTACGAGGCCGTCGAGACGTTCGGAGTCCTCGTCGAGGACGACGTCATCAAGCTGGAGGTCGACTGACCATGCAACCGCCCGAGACCATCACGTCCACAAAGGCCCTCACGGACGACGAGGCGTCGCTGAAGAGCCTCGGCTCCGACTACACCGAGCGCTACGGCTTCCACGACGCCGAGAACTACCTCTACAAGGCGCCGAAGGGCATCAACCGCGAGATCGTCGAGAAGATCTCGGAGTTCAAGAGCGAGCCGCAGTGGATGCGGGAGTTCCGCCTCAAGGCGCTCGGCCACTTCGAGTCGCGCCCCCAGCCCACCTGGGGATCCCCGATGCTCGCCGACGTCGACTACGACGACATCCACTACTTCGTCCGCGCCTCCGAGCGCGCCGAGCGCTCCTGGGACGATGTCCCGGAAGACGTGAAGAAGACGTTCGACCGGCTCGGGATCCCCGAGGCCGAGCGCAAGTTCCTCTCCGGCGTCGGCGCTCAGTACGAGTCCGAGGTCGTCTACCACCAGGTCAACGAGGAGCTCGAGAAGCAGGGCGTCATCTTCGTCGACATGGACACGGCGCTCCGCGAGCACGAGGACCTCGTGCGCGAGTACTTCGCGACCGTCATCCCGCCGAACGACAACAAGCTCGCCGCGCTCAACAGCGCCGTGTGGTCGGGCGGGTCGTTCGTCTACGTGCCGCCGGGCGTCCACGTCGAGATGCCGCTGCAGGCGTACTTCCGCATCAACACGGAGAACATGGGCCAGTTCGAGCGGACGATCATCATCGCCGACGAGGGCTCCTACGTGCACTACGTGGAGGGCTGCACCGCCCCGACGTACTCGGGGGACTCGCTGCACTCCGCGGTCGTCGAGCTCATCGCCAAGCCCGGGGCGCGGATCCGCTACACGACCGTCCAGAACTGGTCGCAGAACGTCTACAACCTCGTGACGAAGCGGGCGGTCGCCGAGCGCGACGCGACCGTCGAGTGGGTCGACTGCAACCTCGGCTCCAAGCTCACGATGAAGTACCCGGCGGTCTACCTCACGGGCGAGCGGGCGCACGGCGAGATCCTGTCGATCGCGTTCGCCGGAAAGGGCCAGCACCAGGACGCGGGCGGCAAGATCGTCCACGCCGCGCCGAACACGACGTCGAACATCTTCGCGAAGTCGATCTCCAAGGACGGCGGGCGCTCCTCGTACCGTGGCCTCCTCGAGGTCGCCAAGGGCGCGCACGGCTCGCGGTCGAAGGTCGTCTGCGACGCGCTGCTCCTCGACTCGGAGTCGCGGACGGACACGTACCCGACGATCCGCATCGGCGAGGACGACGTCGACGTCGGCCACGAGGCCTCGGTGACGAAGGTCGGCGAGGAGCAGCTCTTCTACCTCATGAGCCACGGGCTCGACGAGGAGGAGGCCGCGAAGCTCATCGTCAACGGCTTCATCGAGCCGATCGTCAAGGAGCTCCCGATGGAGTACGCGGTCGAGATGAACCGTCTCATCGAGCTGCAGATGGAAGGGAGCATCGGCTAGATGTCGACGCCGACTGCCGTGAGCGAGCCCGCGTGGCTGCAGGAGCGCCGCGCGGGTGCCTCCGAGCGCGCCGCGAGCCTCGAGCTGCCGACCCACCGCGGGGTCGTCGGGTGGGAGTTCACCCCGATCGACAAGCTCGATCTCGACGCGTACACCCCGGCGTGCGGCGGCGCGGTCGACGGGCACGGGCTCTTCGACTTCGAGGGCGCCGTGCGCGTCGGCGGGGCCGAGCCGGCACCGGATGCCGCCAGCGAGGGCCCCGTCGTGCTCCCGCTCGCCGAGGCGGCCGCCCGGCACCCCGACATCGTCGGACAGCACCTCGGGTCGGTCGTCGCCGACTCGCCGTTCGTCGCGCGCAACGACGCCCACTGGTCCGACGGCGTCTTCGTCTACGTCCCGCGCGGCGTCCACGTCGAGGCCCCGATCCTCGTCACGCACGTCCACGAGCAGGCCGGCACGTCCCTGCACACGCGGACCCTCGTCGTCCTCGAGGAGGGCGCCGAGGCCGAGATCTGGGACCAGACCGTGAGCGCCGACGAGGAGTCCGACGGGCTCGTCAACGGCGTCGTCGAGCTCGTCGTGGGCCCGAACGCCCGGCTGCGCTACGTCGCCGCCCAGGAGCTCAACGAGAAGACCTGGGTCTTCGGCGCCCAGCGCGCGGTCGTCGAGCGCGACGGGCACGTCGACTGGGTGACGCTCGGTTTCGGCTCGAAGAACGGCAAGGTGTTCCTGGAGACGACGCTCGCGGGCTCCGGCGCGCACGCGACGGTCACCGGCGCCTACGCCTCGCGCGGCCGCCAGCACCTCGACGTCGACACGCTCCAGGAGCACGCGGCGGCGAACACGACGTCGGACCTCGCCTTCCGCGGGATCCTCGCCGACCGGTCCTCCACCGTGTGGCGGGGCATGATCAAGGTCGACGAGGGCGCCCAGCAGACCGACGCCTTCCAGGAGTCCCGCAACCTCCTCGTGAGCAAGAAGGCCCACGCGGACGCGATCCCCGGCCTCGAGATCCTCGCCGACGACGTGCGCTGCACCCACGCGGCCGCGATCGCCCAGATCGATCCCGAGCAGCTGTTCTACCTGCGCAGCCGCGGGCTGTCGGAGGCCTCGGCGCGGCGGCTCGTCATCGAGGGATTCCTCGAGGCGACGGTCGAGCGCCTGGCGGAGGGGCCGATCCGCGAGCAGGTGACGGCGGCGATCGAGCAGCGCCTCGCCCAGGTCCTCGGCGCGTAGGGTCGAGAGCCCCCGGGTGGCACCGACCGGCTGGATCGCCGAGCAGGCCGGGCTCATCGCCGCGACCGCCGAGGAGGAGCTCGCGGCGCTCGTCGCGGTCTCCTCCCCGTCCGGTGACGTCCCCGGCGCGGAGGCGTGCCTCGACGTCGTCGCGCGCCTGCTCCCGGCGGACGCCGAGGTCGAGCGCATTCCGTGCTCGACGCCCGGGCACGCCCCGGACCTCCTCGCGACGGTACGGGGGACGGGGACGGTCCACGTCCTCCTCCTCGGGCACGTCGACACGGTGATCGCGCACGCCGCCCACCGACCGCTGGGGCGGGACCCGCGCCGCCCCGGACGGCTCGTGGGGTCCGGGTCGATCGACATGAAGGGCGGCGACGTGCTCGCGCTCGGCGTCCTGCGGGCCCTCGCGGCGACCCGGCGGGACGCGTTCGCCGAGGCCGCCGTGCTCCTCGTCACCGACGAGGAGTGGCGCGCCGCGCCGTTCGCGCACGCCGAGCGGTTCCGCGGCTGGGATGCGTGCCTGTGCTTCGAGGCCGGCGAGACGTCCC
>JBFIDS010000096.1:0-9524 GCA_041603715.1 Paraconexibacter sp.
CCTCTTGGACTCTGCGCACAGCCCGGTGCTCGAAGAGTCCCCTGACCCGGATCAGAAGGAGGAGGTGGACCAGCTCCTGGCAGCCTGAGCCGCTACGCCGTCCCCGACGAGCGAGCTACACCACAACACGCGACTTGACTGGTCCTCGGCCCGCAGACGACGCCATCGACCCGACGGACCTCGCCGGCCAGCCGCTGCTGCACGTACTCCCGAAGCCGTTCGTCGGCGGCGAGCTTGGCGACCTTCGGGCGCTTGGCGCGCTGCTCGGCATGCCACTGCGCAACCGATGGGCGGTACTCGAGCTTGCCGCCCCGGGTGGCAGCGTTGCGTCGCAGCTCCCTGGAGATCGTCGACGGCGACCGGCCGATCTCCCTGGCGATCTCGCGAACGCCCTTGCCCTCGGCGCGCAGCAGGGCGATGTCCTCGCGTTCGGCGAAGCACAAGTACCGCGCCGACGGCACCTCCAGCGACACGGTCGGCATGCCGCCACCCTCACGAAACCACCGGACGCCGACCGGTCCTGACACGCCCGCGAACGCGGCCGCCCGAAGACTCGTGTCGCCACGCGCTATCGCCTGCCAGAACCACCGGCGGTGGTCGGCCCGCCCGACCGGCGGCCGTCCCGGCGACCGCATCCGCTCGCGGCCCGCCCGCTCCCATGCCTTGACCTTCGCGCCCATCGCAACGTCCTCTCATCGAGATGTTGCGACGACCGCTTGAATCCGCCTCGTGTGCTCACCAGTCGGTTCGTACGGGATCCTGCGTTGACCAAGTCGGTCAGCGACGAGCTCGCGGAGCATCTCGAGCCACGAGGTTGAAAGCCGTGACGAGGAAGACCTGACGATCGTCCCGTCGAGTATCTACGATCGTCCGCACGATCCGCTCGGCGAGGACCAGCGTCTTGCCGGACCCGGCCGGTCCAGTGATGAAGGTTGGCTTGTCGTCTGGGACGGCCGCAGCGCGCTGGTCGTCGTTGAGGTCGTCGGCCTCGTCGGTCACAGGAAGGCGCTCGCCTGCCGCACCCGCAACCCGCGAGATTCCCATCACGTACATCTCTGAATTGCTTTGCCACGGGGCTGATGCGATATACGACTTGCCGAAATTGGCGCGAACCTCCGGCATGCTCGCTGTCCACCGATCGCGTAGATCCGCGCAGTCCTGCAGCGGTTCCCCGGCGATCGGGGCTGAGGCCACTCCCGTGATCGGCTGCGCATCTGAGATCTCGCGGATGACTGCGCGCAGCGCAACGCTCTTCGTGTCGACCGTTGTGAGCAGGAGCTCGGCGGCGCCATGCCGGTTCATCGATCGCTCGAACCGTTGACCCAGCTCGACGGAGTACCCACGGGCATCGTTCCGATCAGACGCGTCAAATAGATATCCGCTGAACACAACGGTTCGAGCGTTCTCGTCAGTCGCAACGTGCTCCCAGTCGCCGACGACGTGTCGTGCGCGAACGGCGGTATCGGTGAGCTGCTCGCCGATCGCCTCCGCTACCTCCACCATGAAGGGACTTTGATCGACTCCAATCACGTCGACGCGATCGGGCACTTCAAGCCCCGCCGCTCGCCGGGCATCGAGAGCGAGGACGACTGCACTAGCAGTCGCACCCGTCCCGCACCCGAGGTCGAGAAGGCGCAGCCGCCGGCCGCCGTTTTGCTCAAGAACTCTCGTGATCACGCGCAGCGCATCGTGCGTTCGCTGGCCGTGGTAATGGAGCGCGTACGTAACCCCAATGCTGGGACGGTCATAGCAGCAGTCCTTGCCGTTTCCGAGCCCATCGATGTCGTGGAAGCTCCGCGCGACGTCCCAGCCACACCACCGGCGCGAGCCGATGATGCCCTCACACGCAACTGCGACAGCACGGTCCAGTCTCGCGGCGGCCCCTCTGAAATCGAGCTGCAGCTCGGTCATTCCGGCGTGAACCCCTCTTGCCCCTCGTCGAGGTGCGGCAGCTCGCGTCGCAGGACCGCCACAGTCTCCCGGAAGCGCGCGTCGTCCCAGTCCATCGACGCGATGAGCTCGCGCGCGCCCTCGTGCGTGCCAGCCACGAACCGGCCACGGTCCGCATGAAACGGCTGGACGACGAACCGCTGGACGCCGGTCGCCCGCAGGGACGCGGCGAACGTGACGGCGTCGGCGACAGGCAGCAGCGGGGTGATCGTCACCGAGGTCTCGATGCCGGCCGCCTGCACCTCGCCGATCGCGACGAGGCGGAAGCGGTTGCCGGGGCAGCCCAGCTCGAAGACCTTGCGGACGTCCTCGGAGTCGGTCGTCACCGTCATGTTCACGCGCGCGTGCTCGAACTGCGACAGCAGGTCGATGTCGCGGGTCACGAGCGGGCTCCGCGTCTGGATCACGAGCCGCGGCTGATGTACGACGAGCTCCTCCAGCAGTGACCGCACGAGTCCGAGACGCTTCTCGACCGGCTGGTACGGGTCGGTGACGCTGCTCATGTAGATCGACTTGCCGACGGGCGGCTTCTTCATCCTGCGCAGCATCGCGACCGCGTTCTGCTTCACCTCGACCCACTGCCCCCACGTCCGCTGCATCTCGACGTCACGGCTGAAGAACGCCGCGTAGCAATACGTGCACCCGAATCCGCAGCCGGAGTATGGGTTGAGCGTGTAGTCGTATGCGGCCATGAAGCCGCTCGCCGGCGTGAGGATCGACGACGCGTCGCGGTACGACACCTCAGTCGACCCGATCCGCTCCGGCCGGTCCTCGGCGGGCTCGGGCGCACCGAAGAGGCTCTGCTGCTCAGGTGTCATCGGAGTCGCCCGGTCCGTTCGCCTCGCGCGCCGCGTGCTGTCGCCGAAGCTTCTCGGCGAGCCGTTTGCCGCGCTCGATGTCCGCGTGGATGTTCGCGACGACCTTGAGGAGCAGCCGGCGCTGCTCGGATTCGATGTACGGCGACCACGGCTTGCCCTGGGCAGCGACCACCTCTTCCCAGAGCGGCGCGCCGTGGCGGACGATGTCCTTCATCCGCTCGGTGTAGTTGCTCGCCTTGTACCGATAGGCGGGGAGCCAGTCGGTGAGCCACTCGACGAGCTGACCCTCCTTGTGCGCGCGCCGCGTCGTCTTGCCATCTGACGGGCCGGGAAGTACCTCGCGCCATCGGAACGCTTCACGCCAGCATCCCGGAGGCTTCCCGCCCGCTCCTCGAGCGCCTCCATCAGCGCCTCGGCGGCTGCAGCGCGGCGCCCATCGTCGCCATGGATCCCCGGCATGTCTCAGCACTCCGTCATCTTCAGCGCTCATCGCGCGCGCTCGACGGACTCGCGCGCGCAGCCCACCGAGAGAAGCGTCAGGCGGTCACGCGCCCCGGACATCCCGTCGAAAAGCTCCGCGCGCTCGATGACCTGCGTGCCCGGCTCGATCTCCCAGATGACGTCGAGCTCGTCCCCCCGTCGCGTCGTCCTCGACGGAGATGAGCTCCACACTGCCCGATCGACGTGCCGGCCCGCGCGAAGAACGACTCCCGAGGCCCGGGCGTTCCTCGAGAAGAAACAGGCTGAGGGCAAGACCCGCCGCGAAGCCATCCGATGCCTCAAGCGCCACATCACCCGAAGGATCTACAACCTCATGACCCTCACTCACTTCAACGCCAACGCGCCAGCGATCACGCCGGCGTTGACATAGGAGCAACCGGTGCGACTGGCATCTGACACCTCCGGACCGGGCGCTGCGTACGGCATGGCTCTCGACCCTAGCTCGCCGGGTGGCGGAGCGCTACGCCTTCGTTCACACAGTCCGCCCTCGCCATCGAGCTTCCTGACATACGCGGCTCCCGAACGGGACTCCCCCGCCATCGATATGCGCGTCCGCGCGTCGAATCAGCAGAGTCGCCGCGACTTCGAGCCAGATCTGCTGGCGACAGGGCGCGTCGGCGGCTAACGTCGGCCCAATCGACCAACGAGAAAGAAATCGTGATCTTGAACATCTTGACGCCGCCTCAGGAGAAGGTCTTTCTCGAAGCAGCGCGCGCGGTCATCGAACAGGACAGGCATGGCGCCGACGTCGAGCCAGCACTGCTCGACAGAAGTCACAGTGCGTGCGGGCTCGACGAGCAGCCCGTGACTCGTCGTAACATCGCCGTGATCGCAGCCGAGGCCGACTCTGCATTGGACAGCGGCCCGGCACGGCGGGCATTTCTGCTCGAACTCGCGGGTGTCGTTCTGGTCGACGGCCATGCGCCCCCCGATCAGCGGGCGCTGCGGCAGACATCGCGGGAGGGCGGACGCAAGATCTGATGCCCACGGTCAGCCACATCCAGGAGACGGTCGACGACCGTTACTACGAGCGGGGCGGCGAGGATCCGCTGCCGCCGCGCCTCCTCGCCTGCCCGATCTGCTCCGAGGAACTCCCTGACGAAACCGCACTCGCGGTTCACCTGGGCTCCGACCATCCGCTCAGCGCGCCGCGACTCCTGCTCGACGGAGGGCTCGTGGTCGGCGAGCGGATCCTCCACCGCCCTATCGACCCGCAGGCGCTCGCCGTCGCCAACGCATCCCGTCTGCTCGTAGCCGTGAACGGCGCACCGTCCGAGACGTGGACGCTCCAGGACCTGCGTGACGCACTTGCCGGCGACGACGTCCTCAATCTCGACGTCGAGCTCTTCAACGACAGGTCAGCCGACGGCATCGCCGCGAAGGACCGCGTGCGCCTTCGCCTCGACGTGCCCGACCCCGAGGAACTCGCCGTCGCCGACGCGTCGTTCCAGCGACTGCTGGCGAGCGAGCGACTGGACGAGCACCGGCTCGACGAGTACGCCGAGGAGACGAAGGAGCTCACCCGTGCCGGGCGGTACGCATCGGCACTGCACGAGTACGCCACCGCGCTGCTTGTCAAGGATCGGGCGCGCGGCACCGGGGAGGCTCTCTCGTTCCATAGCCACCGTGAGAAGCATCAACGCGCGCTCGACACGCTTCGCCACTTCCCCGAGCGTCCGATCGCCCGTGCCGTGTGCGGGTTCGTGCGGTTCGAGCTCAACGACATCCACGGCGCCGACAGCGGGGTGGTCGAGCTGGATCGGTGCGTCGCAGCGCTGCGCGAGTTCGCCGGCCGCGCGGACGAGCAGCGGGATCACAAGCCCACGGGCCCGGCGGTAGGTCGGTGTCCGACGGACGACACCACCAACACCATCCTGAGCTCGTGGGAGCAGCCGTCCGCGGTCGACACGCTCCTCACGCTCGCATCGGGCTCGACGACGACACCGGAGGACGCTGCGAAGTGCAGGGCCCTCGCCCTCCGACTCGTGGCGCACGACACCTCCCGGGCCCTGACGATCGCGCGCGGGCTTTCGAACGACCCGGTCTTCGGCGCGGCGGCGACGGCCATCATCGAGGATGGTGGGCACGATGGATGAACCGGAGAACCCACACAACAGCCCGGATGCGCCTGCGGGGGACGCCGAGCCGACCGACATGCGGACCGGTGAGGACGGTTCCGCCCTGGCGCCCTCGGACCCGGGCGAGCCGCAGGCCGCAGGTCGCACGAAGGCCGAGCCGGTGCGCTCGCTTGTCGATCTGTTCTCGGTCAAAGGTGCCAACTCCCGAAAGCTGCTCCGGGAACTCGAGAAGTCGACCAGCTGGAAGTTCGACGATGGCGACCTCGAAGCTGCGATGGCGCTGCTCCCCGAGCGTGATCCGCACCTTGCGCGCACCCGACAGCTGCTCCACGAGGGGATCGAGGCGTACGACGGACGCTTCGCGCGCGCCGCGGGCGACTTCGCGCTGCGCGCCACGGCGCCCGACGTCGACGGGCTCTCCTCATGGCCCCCGGGCGAGACGACCGACCCGACGGAAGCCCTTCGCGAGATAGCGGCACACGTGGCGCCGCGGCTCACGAACCCTAAGGAGCGCCGACGCGCGCACAACGTCCTCATGATCGCGGTCGACCTGCTCTCGAACCGGCGCGCGCTGGCGTTCGAGTCAGCGGCACCGATCCTCCGCGAGGCCCTCGGCAAGCCACCGGAGTATTCGGAGCGGAAGAGCAATCCGCGGCGGCACCGGGTCGCCAGCGTCACCCGGCCGAGCAACGACCTCGACCGCGTCCGCGACCTGCTCGATCTGCTCGAACCGTGGGAGCGCGAGCTTGAGGAGACCGAGCGCGCGCGACGCGACGCGGACGCGGCTGCGGCGCGAGCGGGCACAGAGGCGAAGGTCGCGACCGGTCGATCGCAACGGCTGCGCGAGGAGCTCGAGGCCACGAAGGCCGAACTGATTCGGGTGCGTCAGGAACTCGTGGAGTCGCGCGACCAGGCGACGGATGTCCGCATCGTCGCCTCCGCCGATACGAGCGAGCTCCGTGGCCGGTCCACGGCGTTCCTCAACTCCCGTCTTCGCGACCTGCTCGCGACGGCGAAGGAAGCCAGTGAGGCAGATCCCCCACGTGCTCAGACCGCAGTACGCCTGCTCGACCAGGCGATCACCGAGATATCCAAGGAGGTCGAATGGCTGAGATCTTCGGTCTAGATTTCGGGACGACCAACACGCTCGCCGCGCGGGTCGCGGGTGACCAGGCCATCACGTTCGTCGACGACGAGCTACGCCCGCACCCGTCCGTCGTCCTCTATCGCGGGGAGGAGACGCTCGTCGGCCGAGAAGCCAAGGCGCAGCTCGACTCCGCAGGGGCAGGCGTCATCGGTGACGCAGTCGTCTCGCCGAAAGCCCAGCTCGGGAAAGGTCAGCCGTTCCACGTCGCGGGCGGTACGCGTGAGCCAAGGGAGGTCGTCACGGAGATCCTCCGGCACGTCCGCGACCATGCGACCCGACATCCGACGAGTCGCGCGGCGGGGCGCGGCTTTGACGAGGCCGTCATGACCGTCCCGGTCAACATGGACGGCCGCGCGCGACGCGAGCTCCGGCAGGCCGCCGCCGACGCGGGGATCCCCGTCCGTCAGTTCGTCCACGAGCCGTTGGCCGCGCTGTACGGCTATCTGCGTGAGCAGTCCGACTGGCGCCGCGCGATGACCGAGCTCGAGGGCAAGCTCGTCCTCGTCTTCGACTGGGGAGGCGGGACGCTCGATCTCACGCTCTGCCAACTCGTCGGCGGGACGCTCGTGCAGGTGCACAACCGTGGCGACGATCGCGTGGGCGGCGACCAGTTCGACGAGCGGCTTCGCCAGCTGGTCCGGCGGCGACACGCCGAAGCACACGGCCTGGACTCGTTTGATCCCCGGGCGGGCGGCGAGGCCAAGCTTCTCAATCGCTGCGAGCAGGCGAAGATCACGCTGTCGACAGCCGACGACGCGCCGGTGTTCGTCGTCAACTACCTGGCCCTCGACGGAGCAGCGGCCGACGTCGACGTCACGATCCATCGGCAGGAGCTCGAGGACCTCGCCGCGGACCTGGTGCAGCAGGGCATGCGCAGCATCGATGCCGTGCTTCATCGTGCCGGCGTGACCGATGCATCGGTCGAGCTCGTCCTCGCGACCGGAGGCATGGTGCGCATGCCGTTGATCCGTCGGCGCCTGCGCGAGCGGTTCGGGCCGGTGCGGGTCCCGGACGTCGAGGAGGGCGATCGCCTCATCGCCAAAGGTGCGGCCTGGATCGCTCACGATGGCCGACGGCTGAGGCTGGCAAAGCCGTTCGAGATCATGCTCGCCGACGAGTCCCCGGCGAGCCTCGTCCCCACCACGGTCGATCTTCCGACCCGGGACACACAGCTGAGCTACGAGTTCGGCATGAATTGCGTCGACCCCCGCGACGGTTTCGCACGGTTCCAGTTCACCCGCCCGGTGCGTCCCGGACGCACCCAGCCCACCGATGATCGGCTCGCCTACACCACGCTCCTGCTCCCGGTGGACACGACGGCGGCGCCTCTCGTCGAGCGGCTCACCGTCGGGGTCCGCGTGGACCACGACCTCGTCGTCCACGTGAGCGCCCGGTCCGATCTCGCCAAGGAGGAGACGCAGATGGAGATCCACGGGTTGGAGTTCGGCCTGTCGTTGGCGGAGGCACGGTGAGGTCCGGCCATCAACGTGGCGCGGTCCGCGTCCGCTCGAACGTCGTCATGGCGAGCACCGGGCAGGGCGACGACTCCAGCTGGGATCTCGTGCCCGGGGAGATCATCGAGAGCCTCAAACCCCATCGGCTGTCGAAGGCCGGGGCGAACCGTCGGCAGCTGGCCGAACGCGGCTACTACCTGAAGTGCTCGTACTGCGACCGGCTCGCTCACGAGATCGGCCGCGAGGGCTGCGACGACGCGCGTTGCTCCCGCCCGCCGTCCGAGGCCGAGGTCGCTGCCGCTCGTGCCCGCCACGAGGAAGCGCTTCAACTGATCGCGGCGGAGCGCGAGCACCTCGCCGAGAACGAGATCTCGACCGAGTCCGAGCACGCTCCTCCGGTGCTCGATGCCGAGCGGGCGATCGCGCGTTTCCTCGGGCTCGAGGCAATCACCCAGCCCGACCCGACCGCAGAGCCCGAGCCGGCCGCGCATCGAGGAGGTTCCGGTCGCACGCTCGCCGCGGCGAAGCAGGCGCTGACGTCGACAGCGATGGCGACCGGGCGCTTCTCGGGTCCGTACTGCGGACTGCCCTTGGACAACCTCGTCGACACGCTCACGCTCGGCCAGGGTCGGACTGCGCTCCTGCACCTCCAACGTGGCGACGGAGGCGAGCTGCGGGAGGCCGGCGACACCGCGCCCAAGTTCTGCGCCGCGTACTCGTCGTCGGCGCTCGCCGTCAACTGCTTCGCGGCATGGCTCGGCCGGGAGGCCGAACTCACGCTCGCAGGCCGGACCGGATTCTCGCGACTGGAGTTCGAGGTCAAGTTCCCGACCGGACTACGAGGCAATCCGCCGAACCTCGACGTTGTGGCGTTCGGCGCCGACGGGATCGTGGCGGTGGAATCCAAGTGCACCGAGTACCTCACGGAGCACGAGGCGCTGTTCCCCGACAGCTACGACGATGCGGTACAACAATTCGCGCACCCGTCATGGCAGCAGCTGTTCGCGCAGCTGAAGGGGGACCCTCGCCGATTCGCCGGGATGGATGCCGGACAGATCTTGCGCCACTACCTCGGCCTTCGCCGCGCGGTCGCGGACGGGCTGGCGGAGCGCGCGGTGCTCCTGTACCTGTACTGGGAGCCGTCCAACGGCGACGACCTTGACGCGGTCAGGGCGCATCGGAGCGCGCTCGATGAGCTCGACCGCCTCGTGGCGGATCCCCATGTGCCGCTGATCGGGTTGCCCTACGAGGCCTTGTGGCGGGATTGGGAGGACACGTTGAGCAGCCCTTGGGCTGCAGCGCACGTGGCAGCTCTCCGTGCGCGGTACGCGGTTCCGGTCGCTTGACGCCCGTTCGCGGAAGTCCGAACGCGCGACGTTCGCGGCCTCGACGAGGCATCTCGGGGCCCCCGCGTTTGGCGGACGGCGTCCTATGCGACTGTGCCGCGGCAGAGACGCGCCGTCGGGGCAGGGGGAGGTCTGGATCGACCTGCGCCAGGCGCAGGCACTGACGTAGCCCGCCGAGCTATCCGCGACGTCTTCCGCGGACGGCCGCCTCCACACGGTCGGCGGCGGCC
>JBFIDS010000097.1:0-9499 GCA_041603715.1 Paraconexibacter sp.
GAGCCCGGCGTCGGCGAGCGCCGACCGTGAACGGGAACGCGAGCGGGCGCGCGCCCGCCGCCGCGCCGAGGAGGAACGCCGCGCGAGCGACTTCGGCCCTGGCGTCGTCGAGCGGTCCGCCTCCTCCGGATCGGCGCGCACGGCGTCGACGCCCGGTGCCCCGGCCGCGGCGCCGGTACCCGCGCCCGCTCCGCCCGGGCCCGGCACCGTCGTCGCCGGTGAGCCACCCGGCAGCACCACTGGACCGGGCGCTGCGGTGTCGGGATCCGGGGGTTCGGGCGGCTCCGGCACGATCCTCCCGTAGTCCCGACCGGTTCCGTCCGGGCCCGCACCTACATTGCGCAGCGTCCCTCCCGCGATCGCCCGTGGAGCCGGAATGCCCCTCTGCTTCATCGAACCCCAGGACGCCATCCGTGTCATCGCCGAGTCCGTCGGGCGTGAAGCCCGTCGCCAGCTCCTCGGCGAGCTCGTCCGCGCCTGGGTGGACGAGATCCCGGAGCACGACCTGAGCGTGCACTACGCGAAGGCGATCGCCGACCTCGACGAGCACGACCTGTCGATGCTCGCCGCGTGGCACGCTTCGCTCGAGGTCGGGCACCCGATCGCGAACCGCGAGTTCCTCGTCAACGTCTTCCCGTCGCTCGGCGAGAACCGCCGCGAGGCGCTGAAGATCGCCGCGGGCTTCCGCGGGGACGAGGCCTTCGAGGCCGGCGTCGCCGAGGAGCAGGCGCTGGAGACGGTCCTCCCGCGGCTCTCCCGCGAGCGGGCGATGGAGCTCGCCGACGAGTGCCTCGAGCTCTACCTCTGGGACCGCCTCGGCAGCGACAACTGACGCGCCGGCCGGTCCCGACGTTCAGCTCCGCCGCGACAGCAGCGCCTCGAGCTCGGCGATCGCCGCGTGGGCGTCGTCGCGGTACCACACCGGGTGCAGCCCGACCTCGCGCGCGGCGACGCAGTTGTGCTCGAAGTCGTCGACGAACGCGCACGCGCTCGGCGGCAGCCCCAGCCGCTCGCACGTGAGCTCGTAGATCCGGGCGTCCGGCTTGCGCATCCCGACGTCGGCGCTGTCGACGACGATCTCGAACAGCTCGTCGACGGGGAGCATCGCGGTCCAGTACGGCCGCCACTCCTTCACGTTGTTCGTGAGCATCGCGAGGCGCACGCCGGCGTCCCTCACGTCGGCGAGCCGGTCGATGAGGACCGTGTTGGGCTGGAGGTGGGCGAAGTACGTCTCGGTGAAGTCGCTCGTGTCGACCGGCCGGCCGAGGGCGTGGGACATCACCTCGCCGAGGTCGGCGAAGAAGTCGGCTTCCGTCATGCGCCCGCACTCGAGCTCCCACAGGGGGCTCACGCCGTCCCGCTCCGTGAGCGTCTCCATCGCCCCGACGAGCGCCTCGAAGGGCACGTCGTGCTTCGCGTGCCACGCGCCGAACGCCTCGCGCAGCGGGCTCGTGAGCACGCCGCCGAAGTCGCACACCACCGCCTTGATCACGAGGTCCTCCTGAGGATGTCGTAGCGCCCCACGCCGACCCGGCCCTCGAACGTCCAGCGGAAGAACGCGCAGTCCAGGCGCAGCCGCCCGAGGTCGAGCGAGGTGCCGCACAGCACCTCTCCGGCGGCCCGGAGCGGGTAGCCGTCCTCGTCCATCCACAGCTCCAGGCCCGCGCGCCTCTGGCGGTCCTCGGCGTCGGTCGTCGTCGACAGGCGCGGGTCGAAGACGGCGACAGGGGCGGCGAGGGCGTCGTCGACGGGCGTGAAGAGGGTCGCGGCGATCGCCTCGTCGGCGTGCGAGCCGTCCGTTGCGCCGCGGATCGAGGTGAGCGTCACGCCGTGCTCGGCGTCCGCCCACACGCCCACGGTCCGCGCGAGGACGATCCGGTCCCAGTCGGGCGATCCCCACGAGTGACCGCGCTGTCCGAGGCAGTCGATCCGACGGTCGCCGCCGCGCACCCGCGCCGTTCCGGACACCCGGCAGAGGTGCTCGTATCCCGTCATCCCGCCGGTGCGCGTCACGTCGCTGCCGGCGGGGAGCTCCGCGGCGGCGCTCGTGGCCTCGAAGCGCAGCTCGAACCCGGCCGTGCCGTCGTCACTCTCGAACGCGGCCGTCCACGCGGCGAGCGGCTCCTCGACGGTGGTGCGCACGCCCGCCGCCCGGACCCCGTCCCAGCCGTCGCCGGTCACCTCGAGGCCCCCGGCCGCGCGCACCGCGACGACCTCACGGCCCGAGAAGACGAGCGCCAGGCCGCTCGCCTGGCGGGCTCCGCCGTCCGGATCGGGGGAGAGGCCCACGCGGGCGAGCCCGTAGACGTCGGCGGCCGGATCGCCGAACGCGAACGTCACGGCGTCGCTGAACGCGGCCCCGAGCTCGTCGCGCGGGGCCTCGTCGGCCGGGCTGATCGTCATGGGAGCTCCTTGCGGGTGGGGTCGACCTCCGACGCGGTCCCCTCGACGACGTCGTCGGACGGGTGGCGGGGGCCGCGGGGTGGGCGGCCGGAGGGCGGCCGGAACGGTCCGGGCGGCGTGATGATGGCGAGTCGGCCGAGCAGCGTGCGCGCCATCAGCCCGCGGACGAGCGCGCGCGTCGGCGGGAGCAGCAGCAGCACGCCGAGAATGTCGGAGAGGAAGCCCGGCGTGAGGAGGAGCGCGGCGCCGAAGATGATGAGCGCGCCGTCGACGACCTCGCGGGCCGGCGGGCGCCCTGAGCGCACCGCCTCCTGGAAGCGGCGCCAGGCCGCCCGGCCCTGGACGCGCAGCAGCACCGACCCGACCACGGAGGCGAGGATGAGGAGCGCGATCGTGTTGAGCGCCCCGATGGCGTCCCCGACCTGGAGGATCACGTAGAGCTCGAGGAGCGGGACGACGATGAAGAGAACGATGAGAAACGGCACGGGCGACGACGAAGGCTAGCTACACTCGGCTGATGGTCACCGTTGACGACGTCGAGGCGGCGCTCACCAACGTCATCGATCCCGAGCTCGGGCTCGATTTCGTGGAGCTCGGGCTCATCTACGGCATCTCCGTCGACGGCGGGGCCGTCCACGTGACGTTCTCGCTCACCTCTCCGGGATGCCCGATCGGCCCCCAGGTCATCGAGCAGATCGACGAGTTCGTCAGCGAGCTCGACGGCGTCGACTCCGTGGAGGTCGAGATGACGTTCGTGCCGCCGTGGACCCCCGACCGCATGAGCGAAGACGCGAAGTTCGCGCTCGGCTACTAGGGCGATGAACCTCCGGGTCCTCGTCGCGCTCCTCGGAGCGACCCTCGTCGCCGCCCTCGTCCCGGTCGCGCCGGCCTCCGCGTCGTCGTTCACGGGGCGACTCCTCGTCACCTTCGACGACGCGCCCGCCCCCGAGGCCATCGCCCGCAGCGGCCCCACCGCGCGTGCCTCGCGCGCCCGAGCCCACGGCACGGATGTCCGCCGTCTCGTCGCCCGGACGTCCGCCCGACGCGCGCTCGCGCTTCCGGAGCTCGCGACGGAGGTCGTCATGCCGCCCGCCGGTGTCCCGGCTCGTGCGTTCGCCGAGACGGTCCGCGACCTGCCCGGCGTCGCGCGCGTCGAGCTGGAACGCCGCCACGAGTTGCGCCACGTCCCCAACGACCCGGCGCTCGTCACGCCCGAGCCCGCGGCGACCGCGCCGGGTGTCGCTCTTCAGTGGTGGGCGGCGCGCACCGGGCTCTTCGAGGCCTGGGACGTGACGCGAGGCGAGGGCGCCCGGGTCGCCGTCATCGACACCGGGGTCGACGGATCCCACCCCGATCTCGCCGGCCGCGTCGCCGGGGCGTTCAACCGGGACGGGACATCGGGCTCGGCGAACACCGACCAGAACGGGCACGGAACGCACGTCGCGTCGATGGCGTGCGCCGCCGGCGACAACGGCGCGGGGATCGTCGGCGCCGGGTTCGGGTGCCGGCTCTTCATCTACAAGACGGACCTCAGCGACGGCAGCATCGCCCAGAGCATCCGCGACGCCGCCGATCAGGGCGCGCACGCGATCAACATGAGCTTCGGGACCGACGGCTCACAGCCCGCGGCGCGCATCATCACGAGCGCGATCGACTACGCCGTCGGGAAGGACGCCGTCCTCGTCGCGGCGGCCGCCGACGCGCCGGTACAGGAGCAGGGGGATCCGAGCAACGTCCTGCAGCCGACGGGGACCGGGTCCGACATCACCCAGGGCAAGGGCCTCTCGGTGACCGCGGCGAACTTCGTCGACCGTCGCGCGAACTTCGCCGGCCTCGGTTCGCAGATCTCGCTCGCCGCCTACGGCTCCTACAACGTCCCCGGGGGCCCTCGGGGCCTGATCGGCGCGTTCCCGGGCGGCGCGACCGAGCTGGAGCGGGGCGGCCTCTTCCAGCCCGGCTGCGGGTGCCGCACGGCGGTCGCCGGGGACGGACGGTACGCCTACCTGCAGGGCACGTCGATGGCCGCGCCGATGGTCGCCGCCGTCGCGGCGCTCGTCCGCGACCTCAACCCCGACCTGACCGGCCTCGAGGTCGTCCGGATCCTCAAGGAGACGGCGCGGCGCCCCTCCGGCGGCTGGACGCCCGATCTCGGCTGGGGCATCCTCGACGCGAACGCTGCCGTGAACCTCGCGAAGGCGATCGACCGCCGGCCGCCGACCTCGAAGATGCGCCGTGCGGCGAAGCCGAGGACGCGGACCGTGGTGCTGCGCTGGAGCCGCTCCGACAAGGCGCCGGCCCGGCTGACCGCGAGTGGCGTCGACAAGATCGAGATCTGGCGATCGGCCAACGGGCGCAAGTACCGTCGTCTGGCGACGACGCGGAAGTCGTCGTTCAAGGTCCGGGTGAAGCCCGGGAGCTACTACGACTTCTACACCCGCGCGGTCGACAAGGCCGGCAACCGGGAAGCGGCCCCGAAGAAGCGCGACATGCGCGTGCGGGCACCGAAGAAGCTCCCGCGCTGAGCCGCGGCGCGATGACGGCGAACGGCGCGGCGACGGGGTTCTCGGCGCTCCTGCGCGCGGAGGCCGCCCCGATCTGGGAGGCCCAGCACGCCCACCCGTTCGTCCGCGGCATCGCCGACGGGACGCTCGCGCCAGAGGCCTTCACCCACTACATCCGGCAGGACTACCTCTTCCTCGTCGAGTACGCGCGGCTGCTCGCGCTCGGGGCGGCCCGGGCTCCCGATCTCGCCACGATGCGCCGCTTCGCCGGACTCACCGAGGCGATCCTCGGGGAGGAGATGCAGATGCACCGGGCCTTCGCCGCGGACCTCGGGATCACCGAGGTCGAGCTGGAGGCCGAGGCCCCCGCGCCGACGACCCGGGCGTACACGGACTTCCTCGTCCGCACCGCGGCGATCGGTGACTTCGCGGACCTCACCGCCGCGTTGCTGCCGTGCATGTGGGGCTACGCGGAGATCGGGCAGCGTCTCGCGGCCGAGCCGGGCCCCGTGGACCGCCCGGCGCACCACGATCGCTGGATCGCGACCTACGCCGATCCGGGCTTCGCGGAGCTCGCCACATGGTGTCGGGGTCTCGTCGACGGTGTCGCCGCGGGCCTCGGGGAGCCGGGGTGCGCACGGATGCGCACGGCGTTCCTCGAGTGCTCGCGGCTCGAGCTCGCGTTCTGGGAGATGGGCTGGACGCTCGAGCGCTGAGCGTCGCTCGGGCTCTGCACTAACCTCGCGGTCGGCACCGACGAAGGAGACGAGCGGCGATGGCGTGGGATTTCTCGACGGACCCGGAGTATCAGGCGAAGCTCGACTGGGCGCGCGCGTTCGTCCGGGAGGAGATCTGGCCGCTGGAGACGGTCTTCGGCGAGCTCGACCAGGCGCAGCTCGATCGCGCCTACGCACCCCTCCAGGAGAAGGTGCGCGAGCAGGGTCTCTGGGCGGCGCACCTGCCGCCCGACCTCGGCGGCCAGGGCTACGGCCAGGTCAAGCTGGGGCTCCTGCACGAGATCCTCGGCACGTCGATGCTCGCCCCCAACGCGTTCGGCTGCCAGGCCCCCGACTCGGGCAACAGCGAGATCCTCGCGCTCGCCGGGACGCCGGAGCAGAAGGAGCGCTGGCTGGAGCCGCTGCTCGCCGGTGACATCAAGTCCGCGTTCTCGATGACCGAGCCGAACGCGGGGGCCGACCCGACGCTGCTCTCGACGACCGCGGTGCGCGACGGCGACGAGTGGGTGATCAACGGGCACAAGTGGTTCAGCTCGAACGCCTCGATCGCGGACTTCCTCATCGTGATGGCGGTGAGCGACCCCGACGCGCGTCCTCACCAGCGGGCCTCCATGTTCATCGTCCCGACGGACACGCCGGGCGTGAACATCCTGCGGGACGTCCCGACGATGGAGCACCCAGAGGAATCCTTCGGCAAGCTCGGCAACCACTCCGAGATCCTCTACGAGGACGTCCGCGTCCCTGCCGACGCGCTGCTCGGGGAGGCCGGCACGGGCTTCCTCATCGCCCAGCACCGTCTCGGGCCGGGGCGCATCCACCACTGCATGCGCTGGCTCGGGGTCTCTCAGCGGGCGTTCGACATGCTCTGCGAGCGGGCGACCTACCGCTACGCGTTCGGGTCGACGCTCGGCGAGAAGCAGACCGTTCAGAACTGGATCGCGGACTCGGCGGCACAGATGCAGGCGGCCCGCCTCATGACGCTCCATGCCGCGTGGAAGATGGACACGCAGGGCGCGAGCGCGGCCCGAACCGACATCTCGCTCATCAAGTTCTACGGCGCGCAGGTTCTCCACGACGTCGTCGATCGTGCGCTCCAGATCCACGGCTCGCTCGGCTACTCCACGGACATGCCCCTCGAGGCGATGTACCGGCTCGCCCGCGGGGCGCGCTTCTACGACGGGCCGGATGAGGTCCACCGTCAGTCCGTCGCCCGCCGCCTCCTCCAGGCGTACTCGCCGCCGGAGGGCGAGGTGCCCAGCGAGCACGTGCCGACCCGCCGCGCCCAGGCGCGCGACAAGTTCGCCTGGCTGCTCGACACGGTGACCGCGAACGACTGATGGCGCGGCCGACGGACACGGATCCCTCCGGCCGGGAGCGCCCCGAGTGGGTGGTCCAGGCACTCGCGATCGCCGGATCGCTCGTGATCCTCGGCGCGTTCGTCGCGCTCGTCTTCGTCCTCGTCGGCGTCTTCGACGGGGATGACGACTCCCGCTCGGCGCAGGCACGCTCCCCGGCCGGCCTCGTCGACGGGGTCCCGACGCCGCGCGTGGACCGCTTCGACAGCCGGCGCGCCTTCGATCTGCTCCGCTACCAGGTGTCCTTCGGGCAGCGCCCCGCCGGGTCCCCGGCCCTGCGCCGCCTCGCACCGCAGCTCGCGCGCCGGCTGCCGTCGGGGCGCCGCGTCGCCGTCCCCGGCCATCCCGGGCTCCAGAACATCGTCGGGCGCCTCCCGGGCCGCCGGCCGGCCATCGTCATCGCCGCGCACTACGACACGGAGGCCCAGCCCCCCGGGTTCGTCGGTGCCAACGACGGCGCCGCGGGTCCCGCCGCGGTGATCGAGATCGCGCGGGCACTGCGCAAGCTGAAGCGTCCGGCCGGGGCCCGGGAGCTGCGGTTCGTTCTCTTCGACGGCGAGGAGGAGCCGCTCGGGCAGTCCGGCGCCGACTTCTACGAGGTGGCGCTGCGCGGGTCGAAGGCCTACGCGAGGGCGCGCGCCCGCTCGACCCGGGCGCTCATCCTCCTCGACTACGTCGGGAACAAGGGGCTCCGGCTCCCCCGGGAGGGGACGAGCGACGAGGGGCTGTGGAAGCGGCTGCGCAGCGCGGCGAACCGCGTCGGCGTCCTGCGGGCCTTCCCGAGCGGCACCGGGACGGCCCTCATCGACGACCACACCCCGTTCCTGCAGGCGGGGGTGCCGGCGATCGATCTCATCGACTTCTCCTACGAGCACCGGGACACCGTCCGGGACACGGTCGACAAGACGTCGCCGAGGGCGCTCGACGTCGTGGGGGAGGCCGTCGTCGAACTCGTGCGCGACCTCGACCGCACCGGCTACTGACGGGCGCGCGGGCACGGTGTCGCGCCCGGGGCGTGTATCGCCGGGAGGGGACGTGCGTACACTGGACGTGATGCCTTCGACCGTCGAGAAGCTCCTCCTCGCGGCGCCGCGCGGCTACTGCGCGGGCGTCGACCGGGCCGTCCAGACCGTCGAGCGCGCGCTCGAGCTGCACGGCGCGCCGGTGTACGTCCGCAAGGAGATCGTGCACAACAAGCACGTCGTCGAGCAGCTCCGTGAGCGCGGGGCGGTGTTCGTCGAGGAGCTCGACGACTCGATCCCCGAGGGCGCCATCACGGTCTTCAGCGCGCACGGCGTCTCTCCGATGGTCCATGCCGACGCGGAACGCCGGCGCCTGCAGACGATCGACGCGACGTGCCCGCTCGTGACGAAGGTCCACCGCGAAGCGGTGAAGTTCGCCTCGGAGGGCTACACGATCGTCCTCATCGGCCACGACGGCCACGAGGAGGTCGAGGGGACGATGGGCGAGGCACCCGAGGCGATCGTCCTCGTCGAGACCGAGGCGGACGTCGACGCGCTCGAGGTCGCCGATCCGGACAGGCTCGCGTTCATCTCCCAGACGACGCTCTCGGTCGACGAGACGCGGCAGATCATCATCCGGCTTCGCGAGCGCTTCCCGAACATCACCGGTCCGCGCACCGACGACATCTGTTACGCGACCACGAACCGGCAGGCCGCGGTCAAGCAGATGGCCCAGCACTGCGACCTCGTCCTCGTGATCGGGTCGCGGAACTCGTCGAACTCCAACCGGCTCGTCCAGGTCGCCCAGGAGCACGGCGCGCAGGCGCATCTCATCGACAACGAGACCGAGGTCGACGAGGCGTGGCTCGACGGGCCGACCGTCGTCGGCATCTCGTCGGGCGCGAGCGCCCCGGAGGAGCTCGTCCAGCGCCTCGTCGCGTTCTTCCGTGAGCGCGGGGTGCAGGACGTGAGCGAGTTCGAGGTCCTCCAGGAGGACGTGCGCTTCATGCTTCCCAAGCCGATCCGCCTCGCGATGGCGGCGGCCGAGAGCTGAGTCCACGGCGCGCGGGCGACCGCCCGCCGTCGTCCATCCGTCCACGCGGTTGCGGGCCGGGCCGCCGCGGGCCGAACTCGCAGGACGTGAGGACCGACACGCCGGACACGCCCGCCACTCCGCTCCCGCACGTGGAGGGTGAGCGGGAGCTGCTCGTCCGCCACACCCGACTCGCGGGTCGCCTCATCACCCTCGTCTGGCTGCTCGCCCTCGGCGCCCTGCTCGTGAGCGGGGCCCGGGCCCCGTCCGGGGACCTCGTGCTCGCGGTGTCCGCGGTCGGGCTCGTGTCCGGCTCGCTTCTCGCCATGTCGGCCGCACGCCCGCGCGGGCGGCGTGCCGTCCACGTTCTCGCCGGGGGGCTCCTCCTCCACGCGACGGCCGCCGCGATCGCCCTCGACGCGACGGGGAGCATCGCCGCCGGCGCGTTCGTCATCACGGCGGCGTACGCCGGCGCGATCGTCCAGGGCCGCTGGCCCGCCGCGGCGCA